>DATNQP010000695.1:0-15085 GCA_036703965.1 Leptolyngbyaceae cyanobacterium | reverse complement strand
TGTCCCCCTAAATCTTCCTCAAATTACGCTAGAACTTAACCAGCCATCATCTGGATTGCTGGCGGCTATCAGGATGCTTGCCGCTGATGGTGCTACTGAAGAATACCTCAGTGATTTAGTGCTACAGACTGAGGGGTTCTCGGAACTGCCTAAGTTTTACTACTACCTCCAAAAATTCATCAATCTTGGCATGATCTGCCATACGGTTCTTTTAAATGGATTACCCCTAGCGACTAGGGTTCCCATTTCACCTTCTAAAGAATTTCAGTTCAGGGATGCAGCAATAGACCAAAAATATGTACTGTCGCGTTTTGCTTATTGCCGCAAAGACCAAGAGCAGCTACTGCTAGAATCTCCCCTATCCCATGCACAAATTATTTTAGAGGATTGGAGAGGTGCAGCGCTGATTGCTGAACTTGCCAAGCCTCAGGTAGTCCGTGAAGTCTGCACTAAAATACCGGGTATTTCGGAAGAGATACTTCAGTTGTTCTTCAGCTTGCTTCTGAGTGCAGAAATGCTTTGTGAAGTTAAAGAAGACGGAACTATTCAGGAAGAAGAAAGCGAGACCCTTGTACAATGGGAGTTTCACAATCTGCTCTTTCATTCCAGAACAAGAACGGGGAGACATAACAACCCAGTTGGGAGAACTTATCCCTTCTTAGACAAAATTGAACCGCTACCTGTAGTTAAACCCAAAGTTTCAGATGAGACGATTGACCTCTACAAGCCTGATATCCAAAACATTAAAGAAACTGATTATCCTTTGACTCTGATTTTAGAAGAGAGAACGTCTATCAGGAGCTTTAACGATAGTGAACCTATAACGGATAAACAACTTGGGGAATTTCTTTATCGTTCAGCTCGACTTAAGGAAATCATCAAAACAGATAGAGAGGAAATAAGCCGTAGACTTTATGCCAATGGAGGAGCAGTTTACGAACTTGAGCTTTATGTCACTATCAATACCTGCCAAAATATCCCTTCCGGTCTTTACCATTATTGCCCCAAAGATCATCAACTGTGTAGAATTTCCGGAAGAAACAGCTATGTGGAAGCGCTTTTAGAAGATGCATTGCTAGCAAACCGGCAACGGTGCTGTCCCCAAGTGTTAATCATCATTGCTGCACGTTTTCCGAGGATTAGCTGGAATTATGAATCCATAGCTTATGCTACGGTTCTCAAGAATGTCGGTGCTTTGTACCAAACAATGTATTTAGTTGCAACAACTATGAATCTAGCTCCTTGTGCAATTGGAGAGGGTAATTCTGATCTATTTGTCGCTGCTGTGGGAACAGATTATTACGCTGAATCATCTGTAGGAGAGTTCATGCTGGGCAGCATAAAATCCCCTAACACTACATTTTTACCATCTAGTCAAACCTAATTGGCATTTATTGTATATAGTTTTATAAATTGGTTAGCGATAAAATACCCAAATAATCCTAACTCATCCATCGGATAGGAAAGAAAAAATGACATTGCTAGAAAAAGATAATCAAGAGGCTGGGAAAACTTTATCCAAAGTCATTGCCAAGACATGGGTAGATCAAGAATTTAAGCAACGCTTCATCTTAGAGCCTGAGGCTGTTCTTGAAGAAAATGGACTGACTCTCCCCAGTGGTGTAGAAGTCAGGGTAAGAGAAACTAGCTGCGTAGAAAGCTTAACAATCATTGATGTCAACTTAGATAGTGACAGTCATCAAGTCTACGAAATCCCACTACCTCCCAAGCCAACTGAACTCACAGATTCACAAATCCAATCTTGGACTGATGGGGATAACATCGAAGATATTATGGCCTGCCTTTGATATCTCGTTATTCAACTTGATCCATTACCAAATTTTTCAGTAATTCTCCAGTAGGGTGGGCATTGCCTACCCTACTATCTTAGAAATATCAGCCTACTGAGATCTTGCACCATTCTCAATAAGCAGCAAAACGCGCCGTGGCCTTAAGACCACGGCTAATAGCTCAAGTCCATTTTAATGGACTGAAATCCTTGCTGTGCAAGTATTTAGTCCACTTAAGTGGACTTAAGCTAAAAGCCCTAGGGTTTGAACCCCTGGCGGGTGATGCCACTGGTGCAAGATCTCAGCATAGAGGTTTCAGGAACAGTAGAGTCTATGTATTTGGACATTTTGTTGGATTGGCTCTATCGAGTCTTTGAAATAAACCATCAAGCTCGACGATGCCTCAAGAGTATAATCTTGACAATTATCCTCACAATCCTGATAGCTCTGAGCCTACCTGCAACTGTGTATGCCGCAGAGGCAAATATCCAATTTGAGCATATTACGGTTGATCAAGGACTGTCTCAAAGTGGCGTTAGCTCCATTCTTCAAGACAGCCAAGGATTTATGTGGTTCGGAACGCAAGATGGGCTAAATAAATATGATGGCTATAAATTTACAGTCTATAAGTACGATGAGCTAGATTCTCACTCAATGTCTGATAATTTTATCACGTCAATTTATGAAGACAAATTAGGGAGGCTCTGGATTGGTACTGATGGTGGAGGACTTAATAAGTTTAATCGCGAAACCGAGCAATTTAACCGATATCAACATGAACCTGATAACCCAAATAGCTTAAGCCATAATCGAGTTTTGTCAATTTATGAGGACAGTTTTGGTAACCTCTGGGTTGGCACTGATGGGGGAGGGCTTAACAGATTTGACCGCAAAACCGAGCAATTTACTCATTACACGCACAACCCTAATAACCCGAACAGCTTGAGTAACGATAGTGTTTTCTCAATTTATGAAGATAAGTTAGGTACAATTTGGATTGGCACAAATGGTGGGGGACTCAATAAATTTAACCGTGAAACTAAGCAATTTACTCATTACACAAATGATCCAGTTGATCCGAATAGCTTAAGTAATAATATTGTATTGTCAATTTACGAAAGTCAGTCTGGTACTCTCTGGATTGGTACAAAAGATGGGGGACTCAATAAATTTAATCGTGCAACTCAGCACTTTACCCGTTACATACATGAGTCCGATAACTCCCGTAGTTTGAGTCATAACACTGTCAGTTCAATCGCTGAAGACCCGTTCGGTAATCTCTGGTTAGGGACAACTAGCTGGTATGCAAATTCTTATGGAATGGGACTTGATAAGTTTAATTTCCGAACCGAACAATTTAACCATTACCTACACGATCCAGCTAATTCAAAAAGTTTGAGTGACAATTTAGTTGTATCTATTTTGAAAGATAACTCTAGTCTCCTATGGTTGGGTACTGCCTTTGGTGGCATTAATAAATTAGATACAAAAGGCCAAAAATTTATTCACTACAAATATGACTCTACTAATCCCTACAGTTTGAGTAGTAACCATATTATGTCGATTGAGGAAGACCATTCCGGCATCCTCTGGATTAGTACTTCGGAGAGTGGACTCAATAAGTTCAATCGCCAAACGGGACGATTTACGCACTACAAACACGAACCCGATAACCCTAACAGTTTAAGTAATGACGCTGTATGGTCAGTCTATGAAGACAGGAACGGTATACTCTGGATTGGCACATTTGGCTATGGACTAGATAAATTTGACTGGAAAACAGGGCAATTTACGCACTACAAACACGAACTCAATAACCCTAATAGCTTGAGTGATAACACTGTCGCATCAATCTATGAAGACCATTTAGGCACCCTCTGGATTGGTACTTTCAGTGGCGGACTCAACAAATTTGACCGCAAAACCAATCAATTTACGCACTACACCTACGCTCCGAACGAACCCACTAGCTTGAGTGATAATACAGTGTGGGTAATTTATGAAGACCAGTCTGGTACACTTTGGGTTGGTAGTTATGGTCAAGGTGGACTTAACAAATTTAACCGCCAAACTGGGCAATTTACCCGATACAAACATGACCCTAATAACCCCAATAGCTTGAGCTACGACCGCATTAATGCTATCTATGAGTACCCGTCTGGTACGCTCTGGATTGGCACTTATGGGGGTGGACTTGATAAATTTGATACCGCTACTGAAACCTTTACCCATTACACAGAGAAAGATGGTCTTCCCAACAATTCTGTTGTTGGTATCGTAGCTGACGATGAAGGAAATCTTTGGTTAAGCACTGGCAAAGGGTTATCCAAATTTAATCCTCAAACTGAAACGTTCAGAAATTATGATGTAAGCGATGGGCTTCAGGGGAATGAGTTCGATGGAGTGAAAGCCTATCTCAAAAGTAAAACGGGAGAAATGTTTTTTGGGGGGCTTAATGGCTTCAACGCTTTTTATCCCGAACAGGTTAAAGACAATCCGCATATCCCCCCAATTGTTTTAACCGATTTTAAAAAATTTAACGAGACTGTAAAACTAGATATAGCAATTTCAGAAACTAAAGAAATCAAATTATCCTACAAAGACAACTTCTTTGGGTTTGAGTTTGCTGCCCTTGACTATACAAATCCTCATAAAAATCAGTACGCCTACAAGCTAGAAGGATTTGACAAAGATTGGATTTACGCAGGGACAAGACGCTACGCAACTTACACTAACTTAGATGGTGGCACCTATACATTTAGGGTCAAAGGGTCAAATAATGACGGGGTTTGGAATGAAGAAGGAACTTCTGTCAAAATCATCATTACTCCCCCACCTTGGAAGACTTGGTGGGCTTACACACTTTATGTCGTGGTGTTGCTAACTGCTGTTCTTGGGTATGTACAATGGAAAACTAGAGCGCAAGCCAGAGAAAATGCCTTACTGCGTGAAAATGAAAGAAAGCTTCATCAATTTCTGGAAGCAATTCCGCTAGGGATAAACGTAATTGACACAGCTACTAAATTTGTCTATGTCAATCAAACCGCATTGAAGATATATGGTAAAGAATCTTCATCGGATGCGCCCCTAGAGAACTGTTCCGACGTTTCTCCTCAACTCTATATTGCCGGAACAGAGCAACAATATCCGCTAGAAGACTTACCGCTTATACGAGCCTTGCGGGACGAAAAGACAATCATTGATGATCTAGAGATTCATCAACCGACCAAAATCGTTCCGGTGGAAGCTTGGGGAACCCCAATTTATGATGAGCAGGGCGCTATTGTCTATGCCATAGTCGCTTTTCAAGATATCACGCATCGCAAACAGGCAGAAGCTGAGCGCAAGAAGTTTATTGAGGCGCTGCAAGAAGCAAACGATCAGCTGCAAGCCGTTTTGGATACCGTACCTGGGTGCGTCGCTTGGCTGAGTTCAGATGGGCGGTACCTGGGCGTTAATCGCTATTTCGCTGACCTCCTTAACTTGTCTCCAGATACCTTTGTTGATAGAAAAATCGGGTTTGTTGGAAATAACCCTGAGTTTGCCCAGTTTATGCATCAGTTTCTAGGAAGCCGAGAGCTAACTGCCTCGAAAGTGATTGATATACGAATTAACAACTCTATCCTAAATTACTTAATTGTCACTCAGAAATACTCTCAAGCTACTGCCGCTGTCTTGGTTGGGATTGATATTACAGAGCAAAAGCTTGCTGAAGAAGCCCTGCGGTCATCCTTGCGTGAAAAAGAAGTCCTGCTACAAGAAGTTCACCATCGAGTCAAAAATAACTTGCAGGTGATTTCCAGTTTGCTTGACCTCCAGTCTCAGAATCTAAAAGACCAGAAGACTTTGGAAATCTTCCGAGAAAGTTACAATCGCGTCAGATCAATGGCGCTGCTTCACGATAAATTATATCAATCACAATCTTTAGAGAAAATTGATTTTTCTGAATATGTGACAGTGTTAACTAGTTATTTACTGATGTCCTATGGAGTTAATTTAGAAATTATCAAAGTTAACATTAATATTGAGCAGGTTTTTCTAAGCATTGATACGGCACTTACCTGTGGATTAATCATTAATGAACTTATTTCAAATTCTTTGAAGTATGCCTTCCCAAAAGAAAAAGGTGGACTATTGGAAATTAGATTAAGTTGTGAGAGTAATCAAAAATTTCTTATAACGGTTAAAGATAATGGCGTGGGATTTTCCCAAGATATAAATTTAAAAACAACAACTACTTTGGGGCTAAAGTTAGTTGATGTTTTAACGAAGCAGTTAGAGGGAGAGCTTGAGTTAGACCAAAGTCAGGGAACAGAGTTCAAAATAAAATTTTGTGAAGTAAAAAATTAATTTAAGAAGGTCGTAGTCCTGTTAGGTTGGGTTGAAGGACAGTGAAATATAATTTTAGCGTTGCTGGGTTTCGTGACCTCAACCCAACCTACTCTGATATCCTTGAGCGCAACTCCTAATACCATTTCACTTTAAGTGTGATACACATGATTGGCTGGCAACGGGTAATGGGTAATAGGTAATTGGGCTAGGGTTTCCCATTACCCATTACCTATTACCGCCCCACAGCGTGTAGCTAGCATGAGAGTGAAATGTATAAGAAACACTTTTCTCACAGCGAGACTGGGAAGAATTAGCCCAAAGAATTTTATAGTGGAGTGGCGTGTGATTATTAAAGCATTGTGAAAGCGATTACTCTCCTCGGCTCCACCGGCTCTATCGGCACTCAGACATTAGATATCGTTGCTCAGTACCCTGACCAATTCCGGCTTGTGGGATTGGCAGCGGGGCGCAATGTTGAGATGTTGGCTTCTCAGATTCGGCAATTTCGACCTGCGATCGCTGCCATCTGTATAGAAGAAAAATTACCAGAATTAAAACAGGCGATCGCAGACCTCGACCCGCAACCTATCTTACTGGCTGGAGAAGCAGGGGTTGCGGAAGTTGCTCGTTACGGCGATGCCCAAACCGTTGTCACGGGTATTGTTGGCTGTGCTGGTTTATTGCCGACCATTGCCGCAATAGAAGCGGGTAAAGATATTGCTCTAGCGAACAAGGAAACCCTAATTGCGGGTGGTCCAGTGGTGCTACCGCTAGTCGAGAAACATGGCGTCAAGCTGCTACCTGCTGACTCAGAGCATTCTGCCATCTTTCAATGCCTCCAGGGTGTGCCAGCAGGTGGCTTGCGGCGAATTCTGCTGACGGCGTCAGGGGGAGCATTCCGGGATTGGCCGGTGGAGAAGTTAAGCGAGGTACGAGTTGCCGACGCCCTGAAGCATCCCAATTGGTCAATGGGGCGCAAAATTACCGTAGACTCCGCAACGCTGATGAATAAAGGGCTGGAAGTGATTGAGGCTCACTTCCTCTTCGGCATGGATTACGATCGCATCGACATTGTTATCCATCCTCAGAGCATTATTCACTCCCTGATTGAGCTGCAAGATACCTCAGTCTTAGCTCAACTGGGTTGGCCTGACATGCGCTTGCCCCTACTTTATGCCTTATCTTGGCCGGAGCGCATTTATACCGACTGGGAACAGCTAGATTTGGTGAAAGCGGGGAATCTAACGTTCAGAGAACCTGACCATCAAAAGTATCCCTGTATGCAGCTAGCTTATGCCGCCGGTCGTGCGGGGGGTTCAATGCCAGCGGTGTTGAATGCCGCGAATGAACAGGCTGTGGCGCTATTTCTGGAAGAGAAAATCCAATATTTGGACATTGCCCGTTGTATTGAACATGTATGCGATCGCCACCAATCTGATAACTGTGCCAATCCTTCCTTAGATGACATTTTGGCAGCCGATCAATGGGCAAGACAGGAAGTTACAATGGCAAGCAAATTGATTGGGGCAGGCAATAGTATTATCTCGTTAACGCCTCCAGCCCCATCAGATGTTGAAAACTTCCATAATCAGGGAAAGGAGAAAGCTAACCAAAAGAACTACAAAGGTGCGATAGAGGAATTTAACCAAGCACTTCGCATCAATCCCAATTATGAGAATTCTTACGTTAGTAGAGGTTTTTGCCGCTTCAGTTTAGGAGATACTCAAGGAGCAATTCAAGATTATAACCAGGCAATTCGGCTCAATTCCAGCTATGCCAAAGCCTACTACAACAGGGGTCTTGCTCGCCGTAAGCTTGAAGATAAGCAAGGAGCAATCCAAGATTACAGCGAGGCAATTCGGCTTAATCCCAACCACGGCAAAGCCTATAATAACCGAGGTCTAATCCGTGCTGTCCTGGGAGATAAACAGGCAGCAGCTGAGGATCTACAGAAAGCGGCAGATATCTTTTTTGACGAAGGAGATATTACTAACTACAAACAAGCGATCGAGGCACTGAACAGTCTCAAATTACGTCAGTAGTTATAGCAAGAGTACTTCGTGCGGCAAAAAATGAAGATGTGCGTGCTCATCACCAAGGCGATAATTCTCTAAACCCTTATTCCTGTGTGGAGGCAGTTAACATCATGAAACAGACCATAGAAGCTATCTATGAAAATGGGGTGTTTCGCCCTCTAAAAAGTCTCAAACTATCTGAAGGACAACAAGTACAGCTGATTGTGGAGACGAACTCACAGCTGAGTCCAGAGGAAATGCTGAAATTAGCTGCTCAGGTGTATGAAGGTCTATCTCTCGAACAAGTTAATGAGATTGAGCAAATCGCTTTCAATAGCAGTGATTTTTTTGGAGAAAAAATTAAGTAATGGCTGTTGCAGAGGTTGTCTTGGATACCGATATCCTCTCAGCGATTATGCGACAGCATCCAGTCGTGATTTTGAAAGCTCGTGAATATCTACTCGATTATGGTCAGTTTACGTTCTCAATTATCACTCGATTTGAGATTCTGCGTGGACTGAAGGCTAAAGGTGCAACCAGGCAGGTGATAGTTTTTGATGAGTTCTGTGCAAGGAACACAATCTTACCTCTCACCGACGAAGTTGTAGTCAAGGCAGCGGATATTTATGCAGATTTAAGAGGACGTGGAGTATTGATTGGGGATTCAGATATCTTGATTGCGGCTTCGGCATTAGTTCGCGGGTTAGGAGTGGTTACGAACAATAGACCTCTTGCAAAAGTCAATCTCACTCTAGAAACCACTAGATTTATCTGCGTTCATCTGCATTTATCTGCGGTTCCAAATCTCAAATCAGTATTTTTGCAAGAGGTCTAATGAAGCACATTTCCTGCGGATTCGTGATCGCGTAGCGGGACAGGGTAGCGTCCATCTTCAAGGGGATAACTGGCTAAAGTAGTGTAGGCTTGCACTTTTAATCTATCCATGAAGCAATGTTTCCTATTGTTGCCAATGGGCAAGCGATCGTAAAGAAATGAGTCGTTGCCTCGTTTCTGAAGGTTTCCTCTGGCTAGACTGAAATCAGGAGTAGGAGGAAATAGTCATGGTAACAGCGACTCAAGCCAAGTCTTCCCACGTCTCCAAAGAGCAATCTCTGGTCCTCTGGTTTGAAGAAGTAGGAATTGCCGATATTCCCTTGGTAGGCGGTAAGAATGCCTCCCTCGGCGAAATGATTCAACAGCTGACGCCTCAGGGAGTAAATGTTCCCACAGGGTTTGCCACGACAGCCTATGCTTACCGTTATTACATTAAGGCAGCCGGTTTAGAAGAAAAGCTACGCGAACTGTTTGCCGACCTCAATACCGATGATGTCAGCAACCTCCAGCAACGGGGTAAACAAGCCCGGTCATTAATCCTCAACACCCCCTTTCCCCAAGAATTTCAAGATGCGATCGCTATGGCTTATCGGGGGTTATGCGATCGCTATGGCGAAGACACAGAAGTTGCCGTTCGCTCTTCTGCTACGGCTGAAGACCTGCCGGATGCCAGCTTTGCGGGTCAGCAGGAAACCTATTTGAACGTCCAAGGTATCAAACGGGTTTTGGAATATTGCCACAGGTGCTTCGCCTCCCTGTTTACTGACCGTGCCATCTCCTATCGTCAGCACAATGGCTTTGACCACTTCGAGGTTGCCCTCTCCGTCGGCGTTCAGAAAATGGTGCGCTCCGATTTAGCCTCCTCTGGCGTCATGTTCTCCATTGATACCGAAACCGGCTTCAAAAATGCTGCCCTCGTCACAGCGGCTTGGGGTTTGGGAGAAAACGTCGTTCAGGGTGCCGTTAACCCAGATGAATACTTTGTGTTCAAACCAACTCTCAAAGACGGGTATCGCCCGATTTTGGAAAAACGGTTGGGAACCAAAGAAATTAAAATGGTCTACGACGTCGGTAGCTCCCGATTGACGAAAAACGTGCGGGTGCCGCAGGCGGATCGGGAAAAATACTGCATCACCAATGACGAGATTCTGCAACTGGCGCGTTGGGCGGTGCAGATTGAAGACCACTATTCCGGAGTGCGGGGCATCTACACGCCGATGGATATTGAGTGGGCAAAAGACGGCATCACTGGCGAACTGTTTATCGTTCAGGCGCGTCCAGAAACGGTGCAATCTCAGAAGTCTACCACCGTTCTTAAGAGTTTCCAACTCAAAGATCACAGCGACGTTCTAGTCATTGGTCGTAGCGTTGGAGCGGCAATTGGTCAAGGCAAAGCCCATGTGATTCTGGATGCCAGCCAAATTCATCTGTTCCAACCCGGTGAAGTCTTAGTCACGAATAAGACTGACCCAGATTGGGAACCGATTATGAAGAAAGCAAGTGCGATCGTGACTAACCAGGGGGGACGCACCTGCCACGCGGCGATTATTGCACGGGAGATGGGCATTCCTGCGATCGTTGGCTGCGGTGATGCAACAGATGTGTTGAAGACGGGTCAAGAGGTGACAATCTCTTGTGCGGAAGGAGACGAAGGACGGGTTTACAATGGTCTGTTGCCTTTCGAGGTTCAAGAGACAGCCTTGGAAGACTTACCCCGGACTCGTACTCAAATCCTGATGAATGTGGGCAACCCAGAGCAAGCGTTTGGTTTGGCGGCGATTCCTTGTGATGGCGTGGGTTTAGCTCGGTTGGAGTTTATCATTGCCAACCATATTAAGGCACACCCATTGGCATTGATTCACTTCGACAAGCTGGAGGATGAATCCCTGAAAGCTCAAATTGCAGAGCTAACAAAACTCTATGAGGATAAGCCCCAGTTTTTTGTCGATAAGCTAGCTCACGGTGTCGGGATGATTGCGGCGGCGTTCTATCCCAAGCCAGTGATTGTGCGGATGTCTGACTTCAAGAGCAATGAGTATGCGAACCTCTTGGGCGGTAAGCCGTTTGAGCCGAAGGAAGAAAATCCAATGATCGGCTGGCGTGGAGCTTCTCGTTACTACGATGAGAATTACCGCGACGCCTTTGCCCTAGAATGTCATGCGCTCAAACGGGTGCGGGACGAGATGGGCTTAACGAATGTCATCCCGATGATTCCCTTCTGTCGTACCCCCAATGAGGGGCGTCAAGTGTTAGCTGAAATGGCGAAACATGGTCTGGAGCGGGGTGTGAATGGGTTACAGGTCTATGTGATGTGTGAGTTGCCGAGTAACGTCATCCTGGCAGATCAGTTTAGCGAGGTGTTTGATGGCTTCTCGATTGGTTCTAATGACCTGACTCAACTAACGCTAGGTTTAGACCGTGATTCCGCCTTAGTTGCTCATATCTTTGATGAGCGCGATGAAGGTGTCAAACGGATGGTGAAGATGGCGATCGCAACGGCGAAGGAAAAAGGTCGTAAAATCGGCATCTGTGGTCAGGCTCCCAGTGACTATCCTGAGTTTGCCCGCTTCCTGGTGGAACTGGGAATTGACTCAATGAGCCTCAACCCCGATTCGCTGCTGAAGACGCTGTTGATGGTTGCAGAAGTTGAAGGCATTACAGGCTAGATGAACAACCCCGCGTTGCCTTCTGCTGAACGCGGGGTTTCTCGTTTCTTCGCCCAAACTTGCTTCCTACTGGCTTCAAGGATCGCCAACGAGCGTGAAAGCCGCCCAGTAGTAAGGATGAGAAAGGTTTGGGTTTCCCGACCCTAACCCTCCTGGCGGCAAGGCAATGCTCTTGCCGGAGTTATGTAACTGATTATTTTCTATACGCACACTGCCTCTAATCATCGCCAACTGTGCAGAGCGCAACGCCTCAGTTTTGCTGGGCACCCGACCCAAGTGACGGTAAAACTCTGTCATTAACCCCAAAGCACCTTGATCGCTGACGTACCACAGCGTAGCTAGAGTAGATTTCACCCCCGCTTGCAAGGCTGACCCCGCAAAGCCCAGCTCAGCATCCTTATCTCCAAGAGCCGTTCTGCAAGCGCTTAGCACCAACAAGTCCACGGGCGGGTCAGACAATCGCAGAGTATCCAGTTCGTTGAGCCGAAGTTTGCGATCCCATAGCTGAATGTAGGAATTATGCGGACTTCCAGGATTGAACTCCGCATGGGTTGCCAGGTGGACGATGCCAAATGAATTCTGGCGTAGTTGAGCCTTTAAATTCTCCAGCGTGAAGGCGTCATTGAGGAAAGACTCGCCTTTCCAAAGTTGCTGGGTAATCGTCGCTAACTCCACCTGTACACCGGGCAAAGGAGGTTGATCGGCAAATTTCGAGGCTCCCATAGCCAGAACTTGAAGGGATCGGATATCTCTGTAAGGAGCATAATTCAAGCTCAAGCTAGGCACCAAGCTGCCGCTATACCGCTCGACTAGAAATCTCTTGCCATCGTGGAGGGCAGCCACGGGAAGAGCGCGCAGACCTGAATCCATTGCAAACACCAGGCTCTGGATGTGGCGTGCTTGTATATCAGCTTCCAAGGGAGCTATCAGCCATCGGTAAAGTTGCTGTGCTGATCTCAAATAGTCGGTGGTGTGCGTTTTTCTAGGATTGGTCAGTGCTTGCTGAAATTCCTGAGTCACTGCTAGAACCTTGGCACGATTGGCTCCAGTCACTCGCTGTCGAATCGGCTCACCTTCTGCCGTGATCAGCAACAGTTCTAGCTGGTCGCTCTGTGGAGTCGAGCAACTTCCCTGTTGTGGAGATGGCTCAGCCGTTGTCTTCTCAAGATCAGAGCGCCGATAACCAAACCGACGGTCTACTTGGGGGGAATGCGATCGCGCTAGCATTGGCGTTGGCGAAGTCGCTGCGTTAGCGGAGCGGCTCCCTGGGAGCCTAGCATCAGAGTAGGAAACCGAAGCCGAGGAACTAGCGTTCTCTGTGAGCGGAGTGGCTCCCAAGGAGCGATCGGAACCAGCTTCAGCGGAGCTACCCTGTAAGGGGGACGCAGAGCGCGATAGTAATTGAGCCTGACATTGACTTTCTGGCGATGCCATCGAGGTCGGTATAAAACTGACATAAATAACTCCAGTCTTGATACCTGTTGCCTGCTCAATTTCGCGAGTCCGATTGCGAACATCGTTCTCAGTATTAATTTTTGCCTGTAACGGTTGCTTAAAATATTCCTCAAATTCTTTTGTGAAGGTTTCTTCTAGACGGAAAACTGGGTCATTTCTAAGTGCCGCCTGCTCTGAAACCGAACCCAAGTTTGCTTGGGTTGGAACCGGCGGCTTCGTTTTATCACCATTGGGAGGCTCTTCATCATTATCAGTAGAAGTCGGCTGCCCTGAATTATCAGCCGACTCGTTCCCGGTTGTATTGGAGGTCGGTGTCTCCGATGCGGGAGTGGATTGGGGCGATGGACTTGGTCTAGGTGAGGGCGATGGACTTGGTCCAGATGAGTCCAACGGACTTGGGCTTGGTTGGGGCGCTGGGCTTGGGCTTGGTTGGGGCGCTGGACTTGGTTTAGGTAAGGGCGATGGGCTTGGGCTTGGTAAAGGCGATGGGCTTACGCTTGGTAAAGGCGACGGGCTTGGGCTTGGTAAGGGCGATGGGCTTGGGCTTGGTTGAGGCGACGGGCTTGGGCTAGGTGATTCCGATGGAATTGGGCTAGGGGATTCCGATGGAATTGGGCTAGGGGATTCCGATGGGCTTGGGCTTGGTTGAGGCGACGGGCTTGGGTTTGGTTGAGGCGACGGGCTTGGGCTTGGTTGGGGTCCTGGTCTTGGCCCAGGTCGCGGCCCTGGCCTTGGGCTTGGTGAGGGCGCTGGACTTGGGGTGGGGTTAATCTGAACGTTAACGTTAATGATGCCATTGCTGACAAAACTCGGCTGACCACTACTCTGAAGCCTGCTCTGGGGATGGTTCAGAGCTAGGATATCAATGCCCTGATTACCTTGAATGTAGAGGTTTCCTCCTGCCTGCGCCTTGAAGAAATTTTCTACGCTGTCCCTTGTCCGCACTGTAGAGAGTGCCAGCAGGTTTAAGTTCCCAGTAGTGGATAGATTGCTTTCTACGAGAGTCAGATTGTTGTTCGCTGATAGGGTTGCTGTCTGTGCGGTTACACTCTTGGCTACCACGTCCCCGTTTTCGACCTGGAAACCTGAGCCAGTCAGTTCCACCTGTCCGTTGTTAACTATTAGCCCAGTAGCATTACCACCACCCCCACCTGTCAGCAATTGCGGTAAAGAAGGGATGGGCAACGTCCAGTTTGCTGGTGGAGTGTCTGCCGCTGTCAGTGGTTCAACCTCCAGACTGAGTAGCTGTCCCGTCAGGCTAATGCGTACCACCTTTTCACCGGGTACTGTCGCTACCGTAATCTGTCCTGCTGGTGCTGAGAGTTGCCCTGTACTGGCAACTGTACCGCCTAACAAAATTAAGTTTCCCTGCTGCACGGTCAGGGAACCAGCGTTGACAATTGCCCCTGGTTGAGGGTTTGTAAAAGCGAAGGTGTTGGGATTACCAACTAGCGATGCATAGCTGTTGGAACCTTGAGCATTGAACCAATTGTTACCAAAACCAATCCCCGTCGCTGTGGTTGCCGTGAAGTCAGCAGGTACATTCAGACTGGCACCTGCACCAAAAATAATCCCGGCTGGATTCATTAGGAATAAATTAGAAGTCCCATTTGTTACCTGGATGAGACCGTTAATCACAGAGGGATTCCCGCCGACAACCCGACCCAAAATGTTTTGGATGTTTGGTTGAGAAAGGAAGTTAGCGATTTGGTTATGACTGAGACCAAACTCCTGAAAGCTTTGAAAGAGATTAGTCCCATCACTGGAAACACTACCACCAGTGATATCAAAACGGTTGCCGTTAGGTGACACAATTGTGCCAGTACCATCAGCAGCAGGAGTAATCGTCTGGGCGTGAGTTGGGCTAAGAGGAAGGAACCCTGCAACAAGATTGAGGGCTGCCAGCGACTGACTGATTTTGCTCACAGCTAGTTTCATCTGGCTCACTTTTGAAAAAAAGTTATGATGCTGAGTGTCTCAACTGCTGGCTCTC
>DATNQP010000694.1:0-20982 GCA_036703965.1 Leptolyngbyaceae cyanobacterium | reverse complement strand
CTGTTGGGATACCTACTTCAATCGCGGACTCGGCTGCCCCGTTTACGACGTAAGTTGCACTGACTGCAAAGAATTCTCAACTTAGCATGTTGTTTGTGGAACTCCCGCCAACGCTGAGTAAACTCCTCGTCTTCAATACGGAATCGTTTCTTATGATAAGTGTGGTCTTCCTCAAACTGGCTCGGCGGCGGTTCAGGGTCCTGCTGCTCGTACTGCAGAACAAGGTCGGCAAATGGAAGAATGTGGTCAACATGCAAGTCCTTCTGACGTGTGCAGCCGTTCGCGCACCCTTCGTGTTGGTGCTGCTGCTTAAACGCTATAACCTGATCATCAACAGCTGTACGGTAAGCACTCTGACGACGCTTTTCAACTAATTTTTCTCTTCTCTCAATGCCACTGCCCTCTCCTTCAAGACACTTCTTGTAACTGAAAGCAACCTCGGTGCTATCAACTCTTTCAATGTAAAAACAACGCATCGGCTTGATATTCGAGCCATAAGTAGGAGGTGGACATTTTACGAAAATACGTTGAATACCAGCGCCGACCTTCTGCTCATATTCAGGATGGCGCTCCAACAGCGCACAGACAACTTCTAAATCATCTCCACTCAAAGATTGATTAACATGACGGTCTAATATTTGAATAATGTGATCCTGTGCATCTTTTTTTCGCTCGAAAAAATGGGAACCAAGTGCGAGGGAGTACTTAACCATTTAACATCTACTGCTTTTTTAGGGGAAAAGTAGTGAAGCTACAACGAACGGCAACTTATACCATTTGAGTTTAAAGATGGCACAATTGGTTGAAGCTCCGCCACTTATAAACTTCTTCCATTTGTGCCAAACTCAAACCCAATTGGTATTAGGGGGGCGAGTGCGTAAGTCCTGTTTTCGTTGTGTACGCCGTCCATGGTGTCTGTTGCAAAAATACAAAGAACCCCTCCTAGGGTTTTCCCCGAAACAGAGAGGAGTAAGATTTCTGTCCCTCGATTGGGGAGGACTGAGGGGGGTCAATTCGACTTTTTCAATAGGTATATTGTCGTGAGCAACCCCCACCCTATCTAGCTAGGCTTCACTTTAGGAGCTTTTGTGGATATCCTGGGTTTTACTGATAAAGGTTTGAACACGCTCCAGAATCTGCTCTAATTCAGTTATTAGAGCAACTGCGGTCAATAGCTGATTTTTTTGAGCCTGACTTTCTAGCCTTGCTGCAATCTCTGGCATTTCTAGAATTGCCACTGTTGCACTCGAACCTTTGAGTTGATGAGCGAAACGGGCAACGCTAAGATAATCGCCTGCCCAGAGGGCTAGCTTACATTCTTTTAGGTAAGTCAGAGCATCTTCCATAAAAACTTGTAACAGTTCTTGCTGAAAGTTGGTATCCCCTCTGGTAATTTCGTTTAAGCGCTCTAAATTCAAAGGAACTTCATTAAGGTGTTCAGGAGGAAGAACGCTCAATGGGATAGTTTTGACTTCTAGCTCCGATACTTCTGGCGTTGCTACCACCGCGCTAACGCGATCGCCTTGCTGTGTCCAACGCTCTAAAACCCCATCTAATTCTGCCAGGGACACAGGTTTGCTGATGTAGTCATCCATGCCCGCCGCTAAACACTTTTCGCGATCGCCGCCCATAGCATTCGCTGTCATGGCAATCACTACCGTATGGCGAGATTCCCCTTCAAAGGCACGCAAAAGCCGAGTCGCTTCGTAGCCATCAATAACTGGCATCTGACAATCCATCAAGACAATGTCATAGGAAGTAGGAAGGGATTGGGAAGATGAATTCGCTACTCGATTCCCTGTAGTTGAGCATTCTTCCCTAGTTTCGCCGCCTGTACAACCCATGAGCAGGTCAAGTGCTTCTTTGCCATTGACTGCATAATCAGCCTCATAGCCCAGCACCTTGAGTTGATTCAGGATGACTTTTTGATTAGTCAGGGTGTCTTCTACCACGAGAATCTTCACCCTTCCTTGCTGGGCAGCTGTGGTGGGCTTTAGTGCGGGAGATTCAAGCAAAGTCGCCTGAACACTAGTAGAGTTGTTCCACTGGCAGGTCTCTACCGATGGTGTCAAAACCTGTCTCAGGCAACCCAACAGCTTGGATGCTTTCAACGGCTTGGTAATATAGCCACTAAACCCCAGCTTTAAGAGGCGTAAGGCAAGCGATCGCTCATTGAGCGAGTTCATGAGTAACCATTTCGTCGGTTCCCCAGCCAGCAGTTGAGCAAAGTTTTCGGTATCCCTCTCCAGTAGGTTCAGCTCAAGAATCGCCACGTCGATGCACTGGTTTTGGCTCTTCACGGAGTTCCAAGCAGTGACTGCCTCTGTAAAACTTGAGGCTTCTTCTACCTGCATTCCCCAAAAGCTAGTAAGAGAGCGCACTACTTTGCGAATCGTCGCGTTGTCACTGACAATCAGCAGTCTCAACCCTGCTAAGGCAAGAGGGTTTGGCCTAGGTGTTGCAACGACACCAGCTTGTTTGGCCAGCGGTACCGTGAACCAGAAGGTTGAACCCTGTTTTTGTGAACAGGTGCGAGAGGGTGGGGAGGCAAAAGGCTCTAGGAGACTCTTACTCCCCTGCTGCCCTGCTCCCCTGCTCCCCTGTACTGAAGACACATTCACCGACCACCGACCGGGAACAAAAGCAGCCCCTCCACTCTCGACACCGATTTCACCACCCATCAACTCCACTAACTGATTGCAAATTGCCAGACCCAAGCCCGTACCACCATACTGTCGGGTGGTTGAGGTATCCACTTGTGAAAAGGATTGGAATAGCTTCTGCTGGTCTTCCGGTGCAATACCAATGCCTGTATCCGTCACGGCAAAACGAATGGAGGCATAGCTGGGCGTCTCAAATTCTAGGGACGTGTGAATAACTACTTCCCCCCAAGGAGTGAATTTGATGGCATTTCCAACCAAATTCGTGAAAATCTGCTGTAAACGACCCGCATCTCCCTGTAACTGTCGTGGCACATCAGGGTCAATTAAGACAGCCAGTTCGATCCCTTTTTTGTGAGCCGATGTTGCCAGTAAATCAGCGACTTCTTCCAAGCAGCTGTTTAAATCAAATTCCAGCGTCTCCAGACGCATTTCACCCGCTTCAAGCTTGGAAAATTCAAGGATGTCGTTGAGAAGCATCAGCAGGTTCTGGGCGCTGATCCGTAGCGTCTGTACGAAGTCAAGTTGTTCAGAATTAAGTTCTGTTTTCAACAGCAATTCGGTCATGCCCAGCACCCCATTCATCGGCGTGCGGATTTCGTGACTCATATTCGCGACGAATTGGGACTTGAGTCGCAAGGTTTCTAAAGCCGCTTCTCTGGCTTCCACCAACTCGTTAACGCGGTCGGTGACAATCACTACACCACCCACTGACCCTTCTGGGGTAGACCAAGGTTGGACGGCCCAGCGCAGACAGACAGTGGAGCCATCTGAGCGCTCCCACTTATCTTCTGGTTGGGAAAGAACTTCTCCCTGTAAGGCGCGTTGAATCACGGTTCGCCAGCGTTGTGGGAAGTCTGAGAAAATCTCACAAAGCGTCTGACCAATAATCGGCTGTCCCTCTAAGCCATAATCTGTGAGCCACTTGTGAGAGTGGACGAGACAGCGCATCTGCTTGTCGAACATTGCCATTGCCACTGGTGCATTGGCAATAATTTCCCGCAGTTGCTGCCGCTCTCGTAAGAGAGCCTGTTCGACCTGCTTGCGCTCGATGCCAAGTGCAATCTCATCTGCCACCGAGGCGAGGGTATTGAACGTGATTTCCGTTATCGGTTGGTGAGCGAACAGTGTCAGCACCCCCACCAGCTGATTTTCGACAACGAGGGGGTATCCCACAAAGGCAACTATCCCTTCCCGCATTGCCCATTCTCGAAGGACGCTACCGTGTCCCCCTGTGCGATCGCCCAAGTGCAGCTCATCTAGGATATTATTCGTCAGGTACGGCTGGCGTTCTTGGGCAAGGCAACCGACTTGAAAGCGAGCAACCAGAAGGCGGTCAGGAGGGTCGTCGAGGAGGGTACTCATTCCCGCACTGACCTGTAGTTCCAGTCTATTTTCAACTGGGTTGAGCATCCAAATCCGCGCCAGGGCTACGTCGAGGTGTTGGACGATCGCCTGGACACACTGTTGCAGCATCCTCGACAAGTTTCCCCCTTGAGTGAGGACAAATCCCACGTCGGCAGCCAAGGCGGTTTGACGGGTTCGCTCAATGAGTACAGCTTCTGCCTGCTTGCGATCGCGAATATCATGCCAATAAATGCATAATCCCTCTGGGGAGGGATAAGCTCGCACTTCATGCCAGGTGTTCCATCGGGGACAAAATCTTTCAAATTTTACAGCCACCTGCTCTGTTGCTGCCTTGTGATACTGTGCAAAGACAACAGAGTCAATATCATCTGGAAACTCATTCCACAACTGTTTGCCGAGGAGTTCTTCGGCGCTTCTCTCTAAAAGCTGTGCGGCTTGCCCATTAATATAGGTGAACTGCCACTGGTGGTTTACGGCGAAGAAGGCATCAGTGATACTTTCAACAATTGTGACTGTTTGCTGCTTTGACTCGGAGAGTGCGCTCTCAGCTCGCTTACGATCACTAATATCTAAGATAACGCCATCGATCCAGCAAACTTCCCTCTCTTCAGAGCAAACGCTCTGACCTTGCTCCAAAACCCATCTGACACAGCCATCAACGTGAATAATTCGGTATTCCCAGCGGTAGTAAGTCTTGGTAACCCTAGCCTCTTCGACAACGAGCTTTCTCTTTACCCAGTCTTCGGGATGGATGATACTTGCAAACGTTCGTACCTGGTTGTTGATAAAATCGCTAGCTGGGTATCCAGAAATATCAGCGATCACTTCACTGATAAATGACATTGTCCAATCTGAATCGTAGTAGCACCGATAGACCGCACCAGGGATATTAGCCACCAAAGTCCGGAAACGCTGTTCGCTTGCCTTCATCGTCTCTTCGGCTAAGGCACGCTCTTGCCATAAGGAAATAGCTGATGCTGCTGCCTTTAGCAAAGCCACTTCTGAAGATTCCCAGGTACACGCGGCGATGCAGTTGTCAAAACCGATAAACCCGAAAAATTCGCCCTTTACTATCAAGGGCAAAACTAAAATCGACAGAATGCCTTGTGATTCTAAAAGTAAACGCTCTGATTCAGGAAACTCAGCAACGACTCCCGTAATGATTTCATTTTGCGACAACAAATGCGCCCAACGGGGGAGAAACTTGTCATAGGGAAAGTTTGGGTCAAGGTCTAAATCCTCGACCCAAACCGGGTCACTGCTCACTGAAAAACAGGTCGCTGATTTAATGCCTGGAGCACACCACTGTGCTCGTTGACTCATGACCAGAAGACCTGTCGCATCCCGGCCATTTTCAAACAGGTAAACGCGGCTGGCACCTGAGACTTGCCCCAGTAGTTTTAGAATCTGGGCATAGGGTGTCAGGCTTAAGTCTCCGTCCTGACATTTCCCCTCAAACGCTAATAAGTGCTGCTGCACTTCAACAATGGCGGCTAAATAAGATTCTCGCTTTGTCAGTGCCGCTTCTGCCTGTTTACGCCCCGTGATGTCGGTACTCGACCCAGCAATTCGATAGGGTTTTCCCGTGGCATCCCGAAACGCGGTGCCACGGGAGAGAAACCACCGACAGCTACCATCCTTATGCAGCAGTCGATGTTCAATTTCCAAATGAGGCGTTAACCCTTCCAGATGAGCGAGTGCGGCGGTGAGTACCGCTTGCTGGTCACCGGGATGCACAGCGTCGAGCCAACCCTCTACAGACACGCCAATTTCATGGTCGGCATAACCTAATATGGTTTTTATGTTGGGAGCAACATAGATGTCACGAGTGAGGAAATTCACCTGCCAAACACCGACTTGACTCCCACTAATTGCCAGCGTATACCGTTCTTCACTTTCATATAGCTTTTGCGACATCTGAGTTCGCTCAATGGCATAGCGCAAGGCATGGACGAGTAGGGGACAATCCACTTGTCCCTTGATTAGATAATCCTGTGCTCCTGAGCGAATCACCTGGACAGCTAGGTCTTCATCATTGAGACCTGTCAGCACCACAATGGGTGTAAAAGTTGAACTATCTCGCACTCTGGCAACCGTCTCCAGACCTTGGCTATCTGGCAGTGAGAGGTCTAAGAGAATCACATCAAAGCTGTCTTGCTCCAACAGCTTCAGTGTTTCGTCAAGTCGTTGAACATGGGTTAGCTCAAAGCGTGTGGTCTGGGCTTCTGACAGTAACTCTTCAAAAAGTTCAGCTTGTTTGAAGTTGTCCTCAACTAAGAGAACTTTGAGCAACTGAGCATCCATATTCCTCAGGTTGAATCAGAACAGAGTAGCCAATTGCCATTAGAAGGAGAAAAGTTGCCAGAGTTGTCTGGAGTGGTTAGAAAATCGGGCTGTTGCTGTAGGATAGTGCGATCGCGTCCTGCTGCTTTCGCTTGATAGAGCGCTTGATCGGCTAAGGCAATTAATGTGGAGTTCGCCAAGTGCGGACAAGGCACAAGGGTTGCCACGCCTAAACTGAGAGTAATGCTCTGACTACAGCCGGAACCGAGGTGAGGAATTTTGAGCGCTTTAACTTGGATGCGAATTTCTTCAGCAATGTGGACTGCACCAGCGGTGTCCGTGTGCGGCAAAATCACCGCAAATTCTTCTCCTCCGTAACGAGCTACTAAATCAGCTGGACGTTTCACTGTTTTTTTGATTATCTTAGCAACCCGTTGCAAACACTGATCGCCAGCGGGATGACCATAGGTGTCGTTATAGGCTTTGAAATAATCGATATCGCATAGAATCAATGATAATGGGGAACGTTCTCTGGCTAAGCGCTGCCACTCTGTTTCCAAAGATTGATCGAATCGACGACGATTGAAAAGCTGGGTCAAGCCATCTAAGCTAGCAAGACGCTGTAATTCTTTGTTTGCCTCTTCTAGCTGTTGATAGAGTTCTGCCTGAGAGATTGCGATCGCCACAGACGTTGCTAGCTGTTTGAGGAAATCAATCTCCCACGCCTGCCATTGCCGGGGAGCGCTACATTGGTGAGCCATCAGAAGTCCCCACAGCTGATTTGGGCTTGAATAGGTCTGATTTTGATTGATTTGTTCGCCTTGCACAATGGAAACGATTAATACAGCTCTTACCTGAAAATCTGCCAGCAATTGAACTTGAGTAGTCTCTAGTTGTGCCTCATAGATATCTTCAACGGCTACGGCTTGGATACCTCCGCAGTCTGACGATAGAAAGTAAGGTGTTGCTAAGGTCGTATAGACATCTTTGTTCCAGAGTTTAGGCCAGTTTGAATCCACAGACTCCACGAATACAGCTTCACATTTGCTGGAGTCGCAGTGGTAGATGATGACGCGATCGCAACCTAAAAATTGCTGCACTTCTGTCACTGTGGTATTAAGAATGTCTTCCAAGGCAACCGATTGACGGATACGCTCTTGCATCCTCCCCATGAGGCGTTCTCTCAACCATTGCTGCCGAAGGGCTTCTTCGGTTTGCTTTCGCTCAATGGCATATTGGATGGCACGAATCAGCAGCTTGCCCTCAAAGTGTCCTTTAACGAGATAGTCCTGCGCTCCTTGACGTACAGCTTGCACTGCTAACTGCTCATTATTTAGCCCAGTTAACACCACAATTGGGATATTTGAAGCGGCATGATTAACAATGGAAAGGGTTTCCAGCCCCTGACTGTCTGGCAGCGAAAGGTCTAATAAAATTACATCAAAGCGCCGATTACGGATTTCTTTGAGTGCTTCTGAAAGCCTATTCACCTGTATAATTTGCCACTGAACTGCACCAACTTCTATTAAATATTCTTGTAGCAGTTCAGCATCTTTCAAATTATCTTCTACTAACAAAATATAGACAGATTGGCTATCCACTTTTGTTGCTCTTTGATATTGGGAAATTAATAGTGGTTCTCAGCGGTGATAGGACTTCTTAACCTTACTGAAGCAAACTTTTATTTACTTATTCTGAAAAAAGCTAGAGCAATTGACACCCCGATTTATTCTGCTTCTGGCAATTTTAGGCTAAAGTTCCTGTTACTCGGTTGCTCCTTTCCAGGTTTTAGCCATTTTTAGACTCCCATCTTTTTGGAAGTCTAGGAGTTTACAACTTTTCCGTGTTAAAGCTCTCAGTTTACTTGTCACACTCAAAAGTAGCTGGAGCTTTTACCGTAAATTAAATCAACCCTGATTTTTATTTATATTATTATGAACTAGTTTTTTGCAAGGCTCTTCTTACTTTACTAATCTTTATGCTTCTACTTAAACAACATAGAAGTTGTTTATCAAGAAAATGTTAAAAACTACCGTTAACCTTGAGAGAATCAGGATTATAGTAACTCAGTTGAAGAACCTTCCCCTTCCCATTGGTAAATGACTAAAACGATAAGTATTTAAGAAGTGATGAATTTTATAGCATTTATAATCTTAGACATGACATACGATTTATCCCTCTCATATCATGATGAGTAGCCTCCCAAAAGCAAATTCGTATTACATGTACAACAACTTAATACTTCTCGGTGGCGAGTGGTAGAGCGACAAAAGTCAGCCAAAATTTCAGGGTTACCTGAATAACTTCAATAAATTGATCTAGGTCTGCTGGCTTAGTAATACAGCAGTTAGCGTGTAATTCATAACTCAGGAGAATATCTTGTGCGGTAGTGGAGGTCGTCAGTACCACCACCGGCAGAAGTTTCAGTTTTGGGTCTGCTTTAATTGCTGCCAAGACTTCACGCCCATTCAATTTTGGCAGGTTTAAATCTAGCAGAATCAAATCAGGACGAGGTGCATTCTCATACTTCCCCTGTTGGCGTAGAAATTCCAGCGCTTCCTCGCCATCCCTTACTACATGCAAATGGAGAGGCTTGTGGTACTCATCGAGAGCTTCTCTCATCAGTTCCACATCACTAGGGCGGTCTTCTACTACTAAAATTTCGGCGGGGTTGCCGAGTTCAATAAAGTTGATGATGACTGCTCCTAAAACAACACTTCAGTAAAGAGCTTTATTCTTATCCACTAGAATGCCTAAAACTGCTGCCAGTTGGCTACCCCACTCTCGCGCATCCAAAAGAAACTCCTTGCTCTGGAATTGTGAAATAGAAGGTTGCTCCTTGCCCTAGTGCTGACTCAACCCAGATCTGACCACCATGACGTTCAACAATCTTTGCCGCGATCGCTAATCCAATGCCAGTACCAGAATACTCTTCCTGGGTATGGAGGCGCTGAAAGATCACAAAGATTCGCCCAGCATACTGAGGCTCAATTCCAATGCCATTATCGCGCACCGAAAAGACCCACTGTCCCTCCTGATGCTGGGCCGCTACCTGCACAACGGGTGGCTCACTGCTGCGATACTTGATGGCATTACTAATCAAGTTTTGAAACAGCTGCACTAGCTGCATTTCATCCGCCATAATTGTCGGAAGTTCCCCACAGGTAACCGTTGCCCCACTGTTGCTAATCGTTTCTGCCAGACGCTTCACCACAATATTGAACACCGCCGTACAGTCTGTTGGAGCAAAGTTTTGACCCTGCCTCCCGACCCGCGAATACCGCAGTAGGTCGTTAATCAGCGCTTGCATCCGCAGCGCTTCCTCCAAGATGTATTGAATAAATCGGTTTCCCTTCTCATCAAATTGACCAGAGTAGCGTCGTGATAAAAGTTTCGCGTAGCTGGCAAGGGTTCGCAAAGGCTCTTGTAAATCGTGGGAAGCGACATAAGCAAACTGTTCCAATTCTGCATTGGAACGAGCTAGTTCCTGCGAGTGGCAAGTTTCTTGTTCTAGGAGTTCCGCCTGAGCCAAAGCAATGCTTAACTGGTCAGCCAGTTGTCGCAAAAGGTCTATTTCAAATGGGTTCCACTGTCTAGGTGCAGAACACTGGTGGACAAAAAGTAGCCCCCAGAGTTTGTCTTTCAGGAGAATCGGTACAATCAGATCGGCTCGGATTCCAAACTGTCGCAGCATTTCTAGATGGCAAGGCTGGAAACCAGCTTGCTCTACATCTGACCAAGCATGAATCTCTTGTTGATACTGCTTGAGGTACTCATCTTCAAAACATTGGTCTACCAGTACTCGTTCAAGGGTACTCGGCCATTCTGGAACCACAGCTTCCGCAACGACTTGTCCACTGCGATTGGGCCACAGACGATAGAATATAACCCGGTCAGCCTGGAGCAACTGTTGTAGCTCTGTGACTGTAGTTTGGAGAATCACCTCAATTTGCAATGACTCACGGATGCGAAGCGAAATTTCTGCTAGCAACTGTTGATAGCGGGTTTGACGCTGGATTTCTTGCTCAGCCTGCTTGCGCTCCGTGATGTCCTTAACCATACCCAAGGCATACATCACGTTCCCCTGTTGGTCACGCACCACACCACAGGTGAGATTAGCGAACAAAATATCACCATTCTTCTGGAAATAACGTTTCTCCAACTGATAGCGGCAAATCTCCCGTTTGAGGATTTGCTCAATATAAGGTGACTCGGAAGCCAAATCTTCAGGATGGGTAATCTCACTAAAATTGAGAGCCATCAATTCTGCCTCGGTGTAACCCAACATCTGGCAAAATGCTTGATTAACTTGCATCAATTTTCCATCAGGAGTACCGAGTACTATGCCGATAGGAGCCTGGACAAAAACTTGACGAAAGCGTTCCTTACTCTCCCGCAGAGCTTCCTCAGCTTGTTTGCCTTCGGTGATATCCATTACCGTCCCAAACAGTCGAATGACCTGTCCTTGGGAGTTAAAATTAACTTGTCCCCTACTATTAACATGTCGGATTGAACCAGACGCTCCTGACATCGCGATCGCTAACGCTCGTTCCGATGATCGCAAGCTCGCTAACGCGGGGCTAACGCTATCAGGTCGTAAAATTCGATGGTCAAGTTGATAGGATTTCCCTTGAGCGATCGCGGTTTGCACGGTGTAGGTCAAAATTTCTCGGTCATCTGGGTGAACAAGTTGTATGTATTCGGAATAGGTCGGTGCTGGTTGATTGGGGTTAAGACCGAAAATTCGGAACACCTCATCTGACCAAGTGATTGCTCCTGTGGCGACATCAAATTCCCAGCTACCGATATGGGCAATCTTTTGAGCTTCAGCTAGGTGAGCTTCTGTGCTTGCGAGTTCAGCAGTACGTGCTGCCACCAACTCTTCAAGGTGCTGACGGTATTGCCTTAACTGCTCCAGATGGTCTTGAAGGCATTGCAGTTCCTCCTGAGCCTGCTGGGCGAGAGTAATATCGCGTAGTATGGCGAGATGGCGATGGGGCAAAACGTTTGCCGTTGAAGTGTATTCCACCACTCGCAGGGTGCCGTCCAGACGCCGAAGCGTCAACTCGATACTTTGCTGTCCCTGGAAAGGTTGCCAGTTTTGTTCAAAATCAAATCCAGGTTCGATAAACTCAGTAAACTGGCGACCTAGCAGTTCTTCCTCTGGGAGTCCCAACAGTTTGCAAGCCGCAGGGTTTACGTCCACATATCTACCCTGATCATCTGTGATGACTATGGCATCAAGGACACTTTGGAACAGGGAGTGCAAAAACAATTGACTGTTGCGTAGAGCTTCCTCAGTCTGCGTGCGATCGCTAATATCAATGCAAGAGCCAGTGTATCCTGCAAAACTGCCACTTGGCGTGTACCGGGGGCGACCTGTATCCAAGAGCCGACGATACTCCCCATCTGACCGTTTCAGGCGGTATTCCCTCTGGAAAGACTGACGGCAACTGAAAGCTGACTGATAGGTTTCTATACAGTGCTGTAAGTCTTCAGGATGTACGCCTTCGAGCCAGCCATTTCCTAATTCCTGCTCTAGAGTCCGTCCTGTAAAGTCCAACCAAGACTGGTTAAAGAATGTATAGAATGTGTCAGTACCAGACATCCATAGCAAAACGGGTGCTGACTCAGCCAGAGAGCAAACGTTCTCTTCACTTTCCTGTAACGCCGATTCTGCTTGCTTGTGTTCAGTCACATCAGTAAGCCTGATAAGTGGTCAGTGCAATCAAAAGTTGTAGCCAGGACTTACGCAATCGCCCCCCTAACCCTCTTGCTCTGGGGGGAACCGGACTTTAATCCTCGTAAGTCCTAATAGCAATAGTGTAAGCAGCCGTGTAATTTTTCCCACCCTAAGATTAATGGGTTGACGGAAGTATGGAGTCAACCCGCCAGAGCAATCCCAACCTCAAACAATTCCCAGACGAGTGCAAAAGCGCGTGGGCTTTTTCTGCAATCTCTGTAAAATCAAGGTATGGAGCAAGCTGAAATCGCTGCCCAATACAATAGTGATAGCCTTATTTATTGTTTTGAGTTTCGTGGGGCAGATATATGACATCGTATGCAACTTCTTCTGCCAGAGCCGAGATGAGTGAACTCCGGCGTCTGAAGACCTTACTGCCACCAGAATTGCAGAGCTGGGTCATGGTGGAAGGAACCACTGAAGTCAATCCCCCCCTGCTGCGTAGTGAAGAGATTGGCAGAGACGAAGTTGAAATTCAAATTGACTTGGTGAAATGGGAGCAGCTAGCTCTTGACCAGCGTAACTTGCTATTTTGGCACGAAGTCGCCCGAATTCAAAATGACACCATCCCCAAAGATGGTTGGGAAATGGCAGCCCTTGCTATTGGCTTGGGCGGTGCTGTGGGCGAACTTTGGGTGCAAGACGGCTTGTTGTTGTTGTTAGCTTTAGGGTTGTGTGGGATTTCAGGCTACCGTCTGTATCAGAAAAACAATGGGCAGAAAACCTTAAAGGAAGCAACAGAGGCAGATGAAAAAGCGATCGCTCTTGCCACTCGCTTTGGTTATAGCGTACCCAACGCTTACAAGAGTCTCGGCAGTGCTTTAAAAACCTTAATTGAATCAACTCCGAGTCGGCGTCAACGGGTCAAATATGAAGCACGACTGCAAGCCTTGAAACGCAGTGCTGGTCAAGCCAAGGCAAAAATGAAAGCTCAAGGTGAGAATCAACTCTAGGTATCATTTAATGGGGTATTTTTTGCTTTAAGCCAGAAACGGAACTCAATTTCCGCCTACTGGGCTTACTGAGCTGAAGCGAACAGCTTTAACTCAGTAACTTACACTAAATTAGTAGGTTAACAGGCTAGGATTGCCGCAGCTTGAGTCAGAAACCTCCTACACCCATTAACATCAGACCTACTGTTGTAGCAGACTCTGGTACTGACTTTAAGAACAGGTTTAGAAGAGTCTAACGATAACTTAGAGGTGAGTCTCTTTACAGGAATTTCACATAAAGCTCTTTACTATTCATGAATACTTCATAAAACTCAAGCAGTTTACCGAGAAATTCCCCGTGCGAGTTTCCAGCTTGCCAGGTCAGTTAACGCATGCGATAGTTGAGTGTTAGCTAAGTGCTAAGACAAGGGAATTATTTTGAGTCGAATGTTTGGTTAATTTGAAGGTCATACGACACAATATTGGTCATAGCGATAGGTTATAACTGACTACCAGGTTTTTATGGTTGACCCAGTTTCCCCACCCGATTTTAAGGTGATGTTCTTAAACGATAATCCCGTGATCCAGCTGCCCCCTCGCTTGAGTGTGCTTGAAGCTGTAGCTTTTAAAACAACATGCCAGGAGTTTTTGCAAGAGAGTTCCGTTCCCGAACAAATCATTTTCGATTTGAGTCAAACTAAGTTTATCGACAGCAGTGGCATCGGCGCATTGGTGAGTAATCACAAAACCGCCCGAGAAAAAGGCGTTAAGCTGGTACTCAAGAATGTGTCGCCTCAGGTCATGGCGGTATTAGCGATGACTGGACTCGACACAATTTTGACGATTGATCTACCGGATGAACCGATAGCGCCTGCGACTAATCGGTCAGACAGTCAGCTGCCAACGACTCACCCTTCTGTACGCTCTTGGGTAAAGCGATTCCTAGACATTCTAGGCGCTCTGGTGGGTTTGGGAATTACGGCCGTTGCGTTTATTCCTATTGCGCTCGCGATTAAACTCGACAGTCCTGGTCCCATCTTCTTTGGTCAAACCCGCCTAGGTTGGATGGGAAAGCGGTTTAAGATTTGGAAATTCCGCTCGATGTATGTTGATGCTGAAGAAAGACTAAAAGAACTTCTAGCTCACAATCAAGCCGACGGTAAGACCTTCAAAATTGAAAACGACCCCAGAATAACGCGGGTAGGTCGCTTTTTGCGAAAAAGCAGTCTGGATGAATTGCCCCAGTTCTGGAATGTTCTTAAAAACGACATGAGTCTGGTAGGCACCAGACCACCTACCCCAAATGAAGTTGACATCTATGAAGTACCGGAGTGGCAACGTTTAGATGTCAAACCGGGTATGACTGGTGAGTGGCAAGTGAATGGGAGAGTGCAAATACTCAAATTTAAAGACATCATTGAACTAGATTTAAAATACCAGCGCAATTGGAGCTTGGTCTATGACCTGAAACTCATTATCCAAACCTTCTCAGTGGTGTTCCGTCGAACTGGAAAATAACTATACTATAGTCGGTCACAAATTGAGCTTTTGTCATGAGTAGTGTAGGGTTAGGGAAGCTCGGCGTCAGCCTAGCATCTCTCCAGATTCTGTGCGAAGAGAGCGCCCCGCTTTGCTAACACTCCGATATCGCTCTGTTGAGCATGACAGATTATGACCGTGCAAAGTATAAAGGCAAAATGAGTCAGGTGGACAGCAATCCGCTGGCTCAAGGCCTAGTCAAATCGTCAAAGCGGGGGTGCGGAAACGTTTAGATGTCAAACCGGGTATAACCGGCGAGTGGCAGGGGCATGAGCGATCGCAAGTACGCAATTTTGAAGACATCATCAAACTGGACTTACGCTACCAGCAAAACTGGAGCTTAGCGTATGACCTGAATACTCATTATCAAAACAATTGTGGTTGTCTTTCGTAAAGATAGTGGCGTTGTTTAATAGACCCTGGAACCTTTTTGGGTTCAAGCACAAGGAAACACCACTCCAACAATCTCGTCTTCAGGTCAAGACGGACTTGGAAGCTATAACAGAAGTTTGGCAGTGGTTTGAGCAATTCACTTCACCACTACTGCCTCAAGTATTCTGGTGGGAATGTGAAGTTGCTTTGACAGAAGGCTTCACCAATGTAGTTCGCCATGCTCACCAGCATTTACCTCAGACAACCCCCATTGAGATTGAGTTAAAGGTGTTTGCTCAGTACCTGGAAATGCGGATTTGGGATCGGGGAGAACCATTTGATTTGCAAGCTAAGCTTCAATCCCTCTACAAAGAGAAGTCTGACGCTCTGGAGAGAGAAGGAAGCAGAGGGCTGATTTTTATGCACCAGTTGATGGACGAGCTTGATTACTTGCGCGGGTCTGATGGGCGCAATTGCCTGCTGCTACGCAAACGACGCTAGATTTCAGCGACGGCTCGTTCAATCAAGCGTCTTGCCAAAGTTTGAGTGCCAGTATGTTCGTAATAGTTTGTAGACATATCAATAAACGCACCCAGATAATCCAACTTGTCATCAGAAATCTCAACAAACCGTTGCAAGTTGCTGACCACTTTTTCTTGGGTCAAATTTCGTGAGGCGACAAAATTACTCATCCACCCCTTGACGGAGTCAAAGCTACGACCAATAAAGCTCAGCTTCCCACCGGAATCACCGCCAGGTATGGCGTCGCTGATGCGGCTGAATGTCTGATTTTGTTCTAATTCTGAAGGATTCAGCCCTGAGAGGGTTGATTGCGCTTGCAGGATAAAGTCAGGACCCAGGGGAATCAGACCGTCAAGACAAACTAGTGCTGCCATCCGCATCAACGATTCGCCACTGTAGTCAGCTAAAGAACCGACAAAGTCCCCAATACTGTCTCCGGGGATGCCATTAATTTGGCAAAAAGCGACCAACTCTACCACCAATTTCAAGCACAGATCGAGGGTCTGTGCTTTGTCAGCTTTTGGAGTCACTCGGTTTAAGAAGCCAAGTAGGGGAACTTTCTCACCGACCTTGCTGGCTAACGCAGCGGCACCGAGGGCATAATCAGCGCTATCAACAGTTTGGTAGAGCCACATAGCGCGTTGATAGCCCTGGGACTGGTCGTTGTAAAGATAGACGGCGCGATCGCCAATTTGCTGAATCAGGGCTTCATCAGTTTCACCAGTGACAGTACGAATCGTATTTTCAAAACCCACCAAATTGTTCCACTGACCAGGAACAACAAAATCCAGCGACTTCAGGACAAACGTGGTCATGTTGCTGGTTGGCAGCTCATCAACAAGTTGAAAAATTGGTTTACTCACGGGCTACGCTCCTTGTCTTCATTGTGAGTTGTGTACCAGACGCAATTGCTCACGTCTTGGGTTTTAAGTTAGGTCTTTAGGAAAAGTCTCCTAATTAAAGCAGGCGTATCCGGAACATTGAGGCTGTCCCGGCACTCTATATTTACTGAAGTTGGGCAAGACCATTAAGGTCAAATTTTTGCAACCAAGCTTCGCGATCGCTTGGCGTAAAAGAGGGGTCGCGGGACAGGACTTTCACTTGGTAGCGATTGTTTACGAGAACGCTGGTTTGAGTATTGCCAAGGGTTGCCGCTGGATAACCGGCGATTTTTTGAGTGCTTTGCTGGAATTTGGCCGTTGCTGCCGGGTTATTTTTTGTATCAGAGATAGACAGCATTGCTACATCCTTTCCACCTTTTTTCAACTTTGCTTCGGCAAAGCCTTTTTTCTCCTGAGCATAGTTAAACTCATAGCCGTTGCTCCCTTTCGGGAAGAACTTATTAAAACTGGCACCTTGTGTGGAATCTTTGACAACAGCCTGACCGCTTTTCTGCTGGCTGCTTTCCTGTTGTGCCTGGTCAAAACGAGAGGGCGGCTGTGTGGCACAGGACGTGACCAACAGTAATACGCTCAGGAGCAGGGGAGCCAAAATTCTACGTAGACGAGCCATAATCATCGTTTTCTCCTTGAACATTAGAATCCTCGTACCAATTCTGGCTTAACCCTATGCCAATCTGGATCAGCCCGAAGTCTAAATCACAAAAGAGGACTTTCAAGCCTTCAAGGCGTCGTAATACATTTTGGACGGATAATAAGCTACTCTGGCATCTTAAGCGGATGTAAGGCTAGTCTGTAGAGAAGAAAAGTACAATAACCCGGCAACTATACCCTCAGCTGGCAACCTCAAGTTATGCGGATTCTGATTTATTCCTACAACTACGCTCCAGAGCCAATTGGGATTGCACCCTTGATCACTGAGCTAGCAGAAGGTTTGGTGAAAAAAGGGCATGAAGTTCGTGTTGTGACCGGTATGCCCAACTATCCTCAACGCCGGATTTACGAAGGATACCGAGGGAAGTTGTACCTTACTGAATTCACCAATGGCGTTGTTGTTCAACGTAGTTACGTCTGGATTCGCCCTGAACCGAGTTTGATCGACCGATTGTTACTGGAAGTTAGCTTTGTCCTTACCAGCTTTGTACATGCTCTCAAGGGCAAGCGCCCAGATGTCATTCTCCTAACTGCGCCCCCCTTACCCGTTTCCATCCCGGCAGCTCTGTTGGGATGGATACACAGCGCTCCCGTTGTCTTAAATCTTCAGGACATCTTACCAGACGCCGCTGTTCATGTTGGTCTACTGAAAAACCCAAAGCTAATTCGTGTCTTTGAAGTTTTGGAAAAATTTGCCTATCGCAATGCTACTAAGATTAGTGTCATCGCCGATGGCTTTGCCGAAAACTTGCGTAGTAAGAATGTCCCTGAGGAGAAAATTGAGCAGATTCCCAACTGGGTTGATGTCAATTTCATCCGCCCTATGCCGAAAGAAAACAACGGCTTCCGTGCTGCTCATCAACTCACGGGGAAATTCGTTGCACTCTATGCCGGTAACATTGCTCTGACTCAAGGCTTAACAACTGTCATCAATGCCGCCGTTCGCCTGCGTCACATTCCCGATATTGCAATTGTGATTGTGGGAGAAAAAAAAGCTTTAGACCAATTGCAGCTGTATAGGGATACCTGTAAAGCCACGAATGTAATATTGCTACCATTTGAACCTCGCGAAAAACTTCCAGAAATGCTAGCCGCAGCGGATATTGGTCTGGTGGTACAAAAGCGCAATGTTATTTCTTTCAATATGCCTTCCAAAATTCAAGTATTGCTGGCAAGCGGACTGGCGATTGTGGCATCCGTTCCGCCTAATGGTACAGCGGCTAGGGCGGTTGAAGAAAGCGGTGGTGGCATGGTTGTCCCTCCAGAAGATCCGGGGGCACTGGCGGCGACAATTTTGGAACTGTATGACAATCCCGATAAAGTTAAACTGCTCGGGGAGAAAAGTAGACTGTACGCCATCGAGAATTATTCCTTTGAGCAAGCTCTTAGCCGATATGAGGAACTTTTTGCCGCCCTTCAGAAGCCTTAAGCTAAAATAGGGGCAACGAACATATTCTCTTTGTTGCTGGTCCGTAATACGTTACCAATCAACAGGGAAAAAGCGCCACGCGCTCTATTGGCGATCGCTTTCTCAATCTAGGCAAAGCGCAAATAAGCGAAGCGTAGAGAGCGGGGTTGTTACTACTAACCGTTACCTATAAGGAGTCTTTTGATGTGATGCGCGATCAGGTCTTAACCTGGTTAGCAGATAACGTTCCTGCTTCTCGACTTCAGCATATCTTAGGTGTTGAGCAGATGTGCATTGAGCTGGCTCAGCATTATCGCCTGGATGTTGAGAAGGCGGCTCAAGCTGGGTTGATGCATGACCTGGCGAAATACTTTAAGCCGACGCTGTTGTTGCAAATGGCTAGGAGCAAGGGGATAGAAGTAGACCCGGTCTGTGAAGCCACTCCTCATCTATTGCATGCAGATGTTAGTGCCATTGTCGCTACAGACAAATTTGGAATGCAAGATGAAGATGTGTTGCAAGCGATCCGTAATCATACCTTAGGGCGTCCTGGAATGAGTTGTTTATCCTGCGTCGTGTTTATCGCTGACACTCTGGAACCTGGTCGTGGTAATACACCAGAGTTGGAAGCATTACGGCAAGTTAGTCGGCAAGATCTTTACAAGGCGGTTTGGCTAACCGGTGACTATTGCTTGAAATTTCTGCTTGATAGTCGTTGCCTGATTCACCCACGGACAATCTTGACTCGGAATTGGGCGATCGCTATGTCAAGCGAAAAAACACACGTAACAGCGTGCTCGTGAAGCAAAGCTTGATGCGATTAGAAGATGAATAGCAAAAGGTTCGCCAAGCGTGTGTGTTAGCGATAGCGAAGCAGTAGCCACGTTAGAAGCGTCAGCAGCTCCTTCAAAGCTAGCGCGATCGCTAGAAGTTTAGTTAATTGTTGATTCATGTTTGTCTTGTTTTGAACAAGGAATTTAGGATTTGATGAGAGATCAATTTAAAATGCCTTCTACCTTAGTTGCTACGAGTACTGAAAAACAAGAGATGAGCAGGGAACTAGCTTTGACCATTGCTCAGGCAGCGGATGACCGCAAGGCTGAAGATATTATTATCTTGCGAGTCGCAGAGGTGTCCTATCTGGCAGATTACTTTGTAATTGCTACCGGCTTTTCTAAAGTACAGGTCAGGGCGATTTCCCAGTCGATTGAACAGAAAGTGGAGATGATGTGGCAACGGCTACCTCTACGAACTGAAGGGCAAGCAGAGGGCAGTTGGGTTCTTCAGGACTATGGTGAAGTAATTGTCCACATCTTGTTGCCTCAAGAGCGAGAGTTTTATAATCTGGAAGCATTCTGGGGACACGCAGAACAGCTCGAATTTCAAGCGTCCCAACCGCTAAGTGACTAAAAACATGATGGAATCTTCTGTTTCTATCTGTCCCGTTCCAACTGAACAGCAACCGATTAACGAGTACCAGGAACTAAAAGAATCTTGGTTCTTTCGCTGGGTCACATTGGATCTGCCAGACTATATTATGAAGCTAGCTTGGGTCTGGGGATGGAGTTGGCTCGTCGCCGGACCCTTGGCAGCAGCTAGTTTTGCACCAAAGAAGCATCTAGTGCAGTTTCTTCTTTGTAGCGGGGCGGGTGCGGGTGTGTTTTTGGCGTTGACGCTGCTGCGGCTTTATTTGGGCTGGTCTTATGTGCGCGATCGCCTTTTGAGGGAGACAATATTCTATGAGGAGTCAGGCTGGTATGACGGTCAAACCTGGACAAAGCCGCCAGAAATTTTGACACGCGATCGCCTGATCGTCTCTTATCAAGTCCAACCCATTCTGCAACGTCTGAAACGGACATTCGGCATCCTTGTTGTATTTGTCTTCGGTGGTAGCTTAATTTGGAATTTTTTATAAACATTCTCCACTTCTTTTGTCCCCTTCAAGTTTTAGAGTCTTACACATGACAAGGGGAAAACGAACTCAAGGGCCAGCCATAGAAGTCCGTTTGCTACGGGAAGGCATCCCTGAATCAACGCATCGTGTCCAAGCCGCCGTCTGTGACGTCCGGGGACGTGCTCTCTCTGTTGCTGGTAGCCCAGAAACCGCGACATTTGTTCGTTCTGCTCTTAAACCTTTTCAGGCACTAGCGATTACTACGACAGGAACGCTGGAACGTTACAATCTGAGCGATCGCGACTTGGCGATTATCTGTAGCTCGCATCACGGCAGGATTGAACAGGTACGCCAAGTCTTTAACATCCTTTGGCGGTCTGATGTTGACCCTTCCGCACTACAATGTCCAATTCCAGCCGGGAAGCAAAGTCCACTGCAATATAACTGCTCTGGTAAACATGCCGGAATGTTAGCTGTCTGCCAGCAACGGCAATGGCCACTCACTAGTTATTTGCAGTACAACCATCCTGTACAAAAGCTAATCTTGACCCAGGTTGCTGAGTTGATGCGGATGCCAGGGGAAGAATTGATTAGGGCACACGATGACTGCGGCGCACCTACTTATTTTGTGCAACTGGGTCAAATGGCCACATTGTATGCCCAGCTGGCTTCTGGTGATAATTTAGCAATGGAGCGTATTGTCCGCGC
>DATNQP010000693.1:0-5082 GCA_036703965.1 Leptolyngbyaceae cyanobacterium | reverse complement strand
CTAGTTGGTTTTCATGAGTGCCAGTTATGGGTAGAGGAAATGCTCAATCTTATTGCCAATAAAAAGTCATTTTATCAACGAGGCTTGAGAGCCATAAGCCTTATAGACCAGCCGCTGTAGCGGCTTGGTCGCCCCCTGAACTGTTGGTGGCTCGAAGGTAAACTTAGGCTCAATGGCTGGTTTGTAGGGGCTTACCTTGACTCGACTGAAGTTATACCCGAAGCGGCTTTCATTGTCTAAATGCCTGTGTAGATCTTGCACCTCTTGCTCGTGGGGCGATACCTCGTCATTGTCAAAGGGTTCACTGAAAGGGTGCTGCCGGAACAAGCCTTGTTGCGAGGGTTGGGAAGAAGACTGCGATCGCGTTTTTCTTATGCTTTCCCATTGGCTACTCATATCCACGCCTCGGCTTTGGGGATAGCTCAGTAATTTCCCCACTTTTGTATACATGCCCCAAGCTGCTTACAACCGAAAGTAAATCTTAATTAATGTCTACCTAAAAAACTACCCCGTCCATCCTAATCGGATGGACGAGGAATGCTCACGCGGAAGTTCAAACTTTAGGCACTCCCTGTAAAGGTGACTTCCGGAAACTTCAACTGTGCTTCAGACATAGGACGACGCCTACCTTCCTCTTGCCAGTAGTTGATCACTTCCGTTGCTTTGTTGAGCAGCTCAACGCGATCCGTTTCGGCAATCCAGTGCTTGGCTTCCATTTCGTCTTTCAACTGTTCCCAGGCATCGGCACGGGGCCAGAAAAAGTAAGAAGTCAAGGGGCTAGTGCCTTTGCCTACCACTTGATCAACGGCGAGAGCCACGTTCTCATCTAACCAGAGAACTTTTAAAATAAATTTCGACAATCACACCTCCAGGAATACCCTAGACTTTTGGCAATTACTGTACAATCTTTAATTCTAATGCACGGCTCAAGCTACCTGACAAAGAAGTGGAGCAGATCTTCCGTTTACCTTTAGCGGTTCTCAGACGTGACTAATCCAAAATCAGAAAAACTCACTCCCCACTGGACAGCCATTGTTGTTTTCGATATTGATGGCGTCGTGCGTGATGTTAGTGGGTCTTACCGACGGGCGCTTGCCGATACGGTAGAGCATTTCACAGGGGGTGCCTATCGACCTTCCCCGGTAGAGATTGACCAACTGAAATCAGAAGGCATCTGGAATAACGATTGGGACGCATCACAGGAGCTAGTTTACCGGTACTTTCAAGCGCAGGGTCAGGAGCGAGCGCAAATTGCTCTCGACTATGACACCCTTGTTGCCTTTTTCCAGTCTCGCTACCGAGGGCCAGACTCGGAAAATTGGACAGGCTATATTTGCAACGAACCGTTACTCTTACAACCTAGCTACCTGGAGAGTCTGACAGCAGCGAGGTTGCCCTGGGGCTTTTTCAGTGGTGCTACACGCGGGTCAGCTAACTATGTGCTTGAAAGACGTCTCGGTCTCCAGACGCCGGTGCTGATTGCAATGGAGGATGCTCCTGGCAAGCCAGACCCGTCTGGTCTGTTGGCAACGGTTGACCAGCTAGAGCAGCGCTATCAAATTGATATTGAGCTGCCGGTTATCTATGTGGGAGACACTGTAGCTGATATGTACACGATTCAGAAAGCCAGAACTATTCAACCTGGACGTTCTTGGATTGGTGTTGGCGTTCTGCCGCCTCACGTTCAAGAAACTCCAGAACGCCGTAACGCTTATGAGGAGACTCTCAAAGAAGCTGGCGCTGCTGCGGTTTTCAGTAAGGTTGAGCAGTTGACTCCCGAACAGATTCAGCAACTGGTGAGTTAGTTAGGCTAAGTTGTTAATCACCTCGTGTTAAATCTTTCAGTTGGCGAAAAATCCGACGCGAGCGATTCGTCATTTCTGGGCGAGTCAAAATTCCTTGTGAGGGACTAAACAGAATTGCCAATAAAAATAAACTAAAAGTTACCAGTACAATTGCTGGTCCGGAAGGGATATTTAAGTAATAGCTGATATATATCCCACTAATACTGGCAAGAATTCCCAAAATTGCTCCTAGTCCCATTACCTGGTGTAATTCTTTTACCAAAAGATAAGCAGTAATGCCAGGACCAACCAGTAGGGAAATCACTAAGACTACACCTACAGTTTGCATACTAGCAACGAGGGTGAGAGTGATAGCTGCCATTAAACCATAGTGAAGGGCGTTGACGGGAAATCCGAGGGCTTGAGCGCCTAATTTATCAAATGTATAGAATAGTAATTCTTTATAAAATAATTTAACTAACAGTAAAACAATGAGAGTAATAATAGCGGTGCGTTGAACATCATCTATTGTTACCCCTAAAATGTCACCAAATAGAATACCCTCTAAGTCTAATTTACTTTTTAATAGAGTAATGAGAGTGACACCTAAAGCAAAAAAGCTAGAGAAAGCCAGCGCCATAGCCGCATCGGCTTTGACACGAGATTGAGAGCGAATCCAGGCAATTACAAATGTGCTGAAGACTCCTGATATAAAAGCTCCCACTAAAATATTGACTCCCCAGAAAGACGCGATCGCTAGTCCCGGTAAAACTGCATGAGCAATCACATCTCCCAATAAAGCCATGCGTTGGACAATCAGGTAGGTACCCACCACTGGACAGAGAATGCCAGTCAGAATGCCCACCGCGAGCGCATTTCGCATGAATTCATAGCTCAGCGGTTCTATTAGCCAATTCAGCATATCGATTTAGGATTTTTAATACTTCCGATTAATCACTTTGTCTATTACCGCTGACAAATGACTAATGACTTCTAACAAGCATAGATTGTCTCTAAATGCTTGTTGAGAAATTGCGACTGTAACTCTTCCCCATAGGCACGTTGAATGTTTTCTAAAGTCATCACTTCTTGAGGGAAACCATTGGCAATTAACTGTTGGTTTAACAACAGCAATCGATCATACTGAGATAACGTCTTTCCCCACTCGTGAGAACTGACTAACAAGGTTTTGCCTTCTGCCTTGAGTTCAGTAAAAATCTGGAAAATAATTGCTTCTGTCTTTTTATCAATTCCAGCAAGGGGTTCATCAAATAAGAAGAGTTCCGCTTGCTGTGCGATCGCTCGCGCTAAAAAAACCCGTTGCTGCTGTCCCCCTGAAAGTTCCCCAATCTGGCGATGGCGTAGTTCCCACATCCCCACCCGTTCAAGAGCACAAGCAACAATTTCTTTGGATTGACCATTGGGTGAGCGAAACCATCCCGTGTGTGCGGTACGTGCCATCATCACTACACTCCACACGGTTGCTGGATAATCCCAGTCAATTTGCGATCGCTGCGGTACATAAGCACAGCAATGAAGGTGCTGTTTGAGCGCCTTTCCCTTGAACTTCACCACGCCACTCGTTGCAGGAACTAATCCCAGCATGGCTTTAATCATTGTGCTTTTGCCAGCTCCATTAGGACCAATTACGCCTATCAGTTGCCCTGGTTCCAAGCGAAAGCTGACGTTTAATAGAGCGCGAACCCCTCGGTAGTTGACGGCTAAATCTTGAACTTCTAACATGACTCCTATGAATGATAATGATTTTCATTATATTATCGTAATCAAGGGCTGATCGTGTTAAAAAGCTTTTCCCTTAAAACTTGCTATATAAGGAGTGCCGCTCTTTTAGCACTTGCACTCGGATTCACTGGCTGTACTCCCTCTCAACCGACGACAACTCTATCCCCTAGCGATCGCACCGCCGCTACACAAGTCTCGCCAAGTGATAGCGCTGCATCAAATAACGACAAGCCTAAAGTCATCGCAACTACTAGCGTCCTTTGTGACATTATCCAAGAAATTGCACAGGACACCGTTGACCTCAAATGTTTAATTCCTGCGGGTACAGACTCCCACCTTTATAAACTCAAGCCAGACGACCGCAAAGCTATTGAACAAGCGAAGCTAATTCTCTATGCTGGCTATGATTTTGAACCGAGTTTGATTAAGTTAATTCAGGCAACTAAAAACCAAGCTCCCAAAGTGGCGGTGAACGAGGTAGCAGTTCCTAAACCACAGCAGTTTGAGGAGGATGGTAAGACAGAAACTGACCCTCACGTCTGGCACAATGCTCAGAATGGAGTCCGCATCGTTGAGACGGTTCGCGACAATCTGGGAAAGATATCCCCCAGCAACGCCGCACAATACACCAGCAATGCCGAAAAAATGACCAGTGAACTGAAGCAAGTGGATAGCTGGATCAAATCTCAAATCAGTACGATTCCCGCTAATCAACGCAAATTAGTCACAACCCATGATGCACTGGGTTACTACTCCAAGGCTTATGGAATTCCCCTTGAAGGCGCTTTAGAGGGAATTAGCACCGAAGAAAAACCGACAGCTAAACGGGTGAAAGAACTGGTGGGAGTTATCAAGAGAACGGGTATTCCTATGATTTTTGCGGAAACGACGATTAACCCGAAGCTGATTGAGACTGTAGCCAAGGAGGCGAATGTCAAAGTCTCAGACCGAGAAATTTTTACCGATGGACTCGGAGAAAAGGGGACAGAGGGTGACACATACACGAAGATGCTGATTGCCAATACCCAAACGATTGTGGAAGGACTGGGAGGCAAATATACGGCATTTCGCCCGAAATAAAGTCCTGATACAATCCTGGAGGTCTTGGAATTAGGGTGTAAGTAATGGATAAAGAGTCTGCCACCACAAGCTATGGTTTAGTCTTGATGACGGCATCCTCACAGCAAGAAGGAGAAGTGAACCCACAAGCCTTGATTGAAACACACATGGCAGCTTGTGTAACAGATTTGTCTCGTGGGGTGGGAAACTTTTCAGAAGGATTCTCATTCTAAAAAATAATCTTTCAGCGGTTAATACAACGATTCCCGAAGTTACGCTCTTAGGCGGTACCAATCCTTATGAAAACCCTCCAAAACCCTAGTTTTGGAGGAAAAATGTCTAATTTTCCCTAAATTTGAGGGGGCGATCGCGTAAGTTAGACATTCTTACACTTAAACGTTTTGACCGAATATTACTCAGAACAAGGAGACATGGTCTTAAAACTACGCTGGCTCTTACCCAGCTTTGTGAGTGTTTTTCTGCTTTCCTACCCAGC
>DATNQP010000692.1:0-4261 GCA_036703965.1 Leptolyngbyaceae cyanobacterium | reverse complement strand
TGTGCATCGATATATTGTTTTTGATTTAAGTAATCCAAGTGACCCAGCAGGTCAGATATCGACAGCTGTCTACCAGCGAAATCTGCCTCTGTAAAGGACACTTCATGCTTACCTTCTCCGTGGTCACCTTCACCAATTTTTTTGAGCAAGATGTACATAACATCTTCTCGTAAAGCGATGGGCATAAAATTCTCCTAAAGTCTCTAAATTCGGGATAAAGTGATGATGGCTGGAGCATCGGTGACCACTGTTCCGACACGCAATTGGACAGGCTAATGCTATAGCTTGTGAAAAAACTCGAAAGCTTATTCTCAAGCCATGGGCAGCTAGCAGCTGAATGTTCCAGCCTTCCTTAGAAGAATAAAAGGCGTCAGCTGATGCCTACATCTGTCACAGGAAGCATTCCTGCTTTGTCAGGGATCAGCTTTGGATACTGGTAAGGTGACAGTAACAGTCGTGCCTTGATTGAGAACGCTCATCACCTGGATATAACCTTGGTGATTCTCGACAATGGCTTGTGCGATCGCTAACCCTAACCCTGACCCGGCTACTGCATCATGTTTTCTAGCAGGGTCTACTCGATAGAAGCGATCAAAAATATGGGGTAATGCTGATTCTGAGATGCCAGTGCCAGTATCCCGCACTTGCACCCTAAGTAACGAATGGGTGTTTCGCGCCGCAGTGTTGCTAGGATGCTCTAACTGTTGCAACTCTACCTGCACAGATGCCTCACCGGGTTTTTCTGGACAGGCTGGTGTGTATTGCAGCGCATTACTAACTAGATTCGTAAATAAACGTGCCAACTGGTCCCAGTCTCCCTGAAGAGTAAAGGCATCCTCTGCTAAGGCAGAAAACACAGGGCAGCTTTCACCTTTGATTTCCTCAAAAGGCGTCTCAACCAGATGTAGGGATAGAGAAACACCCTTCTCAGCCGCTACCAACTGTTGCTCTTCGATTACCTCCATGAGCAATGCATCGAGAGGTACGGGTTGCCACTGGGATTGCATAATCCCACTATCGGCACGCGCCAAAAACAGCAAGTCATTGACCAGACGCCCCAGGCGTTGAGTTAACCGTTCTACTACCATTAGCTGGTGGCGTTGTAACGGAGATTCCAAATCCGGATCGGCAAGGGCAACCTGCACATTCGTCTGAATCATCGCGATCGGGTTTCTCAGTTCATGGGAGGCATCCGCTGTAAACTGTTTGAGGCGTTGGTAGGACTCCCGTATTGGCTTCATTGCCAGCCCCGAAAGGAACCAGCCGATTGCCGCCACACACATTACCATGACAATCGTACCCAGAGTGAGATCAACAATCAGCTGGCGAATTGGCTTGGTCACCTCAAACCAGGGATGGCTTACCCGCAGATAACCCAAGACATGACGCCCGTTTTGTACCCGTTCCGTTACCTGCCGCAGCAGATGCTCAGCTGAAGGCGCGGATAGATGAACAGTTTCGCCAGTGTTGTTGGGGTGTAAGGGAATATCCAGTGGTTCAGATAAGGTTGACCACAGCAACTCCCCCGTAGGGCTAAACCACTCTAGGTCAATATGGTCATCTTCTACAGCGTCGGCATTGTCTCGAAAACTGGCTTCAACGTTAATTCGGTACGGAATGTCAGACGCTTGCACAGATTCAATGACAAGCGATCGCTCTACCACTTCCACGACATGTTTGAGGGTATCATCAACCCGCTCAATCAGCGTACTACGGACATATAAATAGAAACCAGTAGCAAATAGCAACAGCAGTACTGCGGTTACCGTGGTGTACCAGAGAGCAAGGCGTCGGCGAGTGGCTTGGAACATGCTAAGGAGTATCGTACTGGGGCGTCGGGCATCGGTCAAGTAATCAGAGTTGACAAAATAGACGTGTTGTGTTAAAAGAAAACGTTGCCGGGGCTGGGTTTGTCATAGACACAGAACCTACGCACCCAAGTGTCATGCTGAACGATAGTGACGCATCCCAAGCCCTAAGAGATTCGCTACCGCTCTCCAATGACAGAATACCGCCTTAGTGCCTAAGTCATAAGATAGTTAAAATGGAAAATCGGCTAGAGGATGTTGATCGGGTACGGGATATTCAGGATTTTCCGGGTCGTCTGTCCAACGCAGGGGATTTTCCGCAATGTATTGCCGGATGGCGTGGATTGATGCGGAGCGGTGGATAATGTGGTCGTAGAAGTCACGCTGCCAGACGGGAACGCCCAAGGTGTGGCGAATACGGTTAATCCGCTTGGCAGACAGGGATTTGATTTGTCCAACAATCGCACCAAGAGAACCAGATGCCGGTCCCTGGGGATAGACTTGGCGAATCATTTCTGCTGTAGGGGCGACCCGCTCGATCAAATTGGGTGGAGAGGTAAATAAATGTTGTCGGGTCGCCCTCAATTGGGTCAAAGGGCGACCTATGTAATTATCAGATTTTACCGGGGAAGGATGTCTTAGCGGGTCGCGCGTAGAGTTGGTATCGGTGAGGACGATTATGCCGTGGATGTGGTTGGGCATGATGACGAAGGCATCCAGTTCGACGTTGTGGCGCACGGCAGTGGTTCGATACAATTCTTTCTCGACGATGCACCCAAAGGGAGATAGGTACATCACGCCCTTGATGATTTCTCCCAGCAGGCATTCACGGTGGCGTATGCAAAGGGTGACAAAATAGGCACCGGGTTGGGTGTAGTCGTATCCTTTGAGGCGAATGGAATGGCGGTGGTGTTTTTGGGGATCGTAGGGTATATTTGATTATTACTGTAGGGGCGACCCGCATATTTTATGTTGACTGGGTGGGGGAACAAATTAACTTGGGTCGCCCTCATCCGGCAGAAGCGATCGCACTCCTAAATCCCATCTTTTTCGTTCAGTTATTTCTCTGACTTGTCTATCTTCTCTGAAGTTGATTGGGGCGAGTCGAGTAAGGTTATCGATTATGGCTAGAGATTTTTCCAGCGACTCGCCCCTACATATTCCTACATTCCCCGGCTTTGGATGTTTGGATATTTTGATGTTGGATATCTTTTATTCTGAACAACGAATTCTAACTCGGCATAGATTCTGACGAGAGATAACGCTGGCAAAACTCCAATGCCACTGACAAATCGCTAGTTTGGTGTGGATAATCAACCGCTGGACGAGCAATTACGATTAGCGGGATACCCAACTCAGCGGCAACAGCTCGCTTGACATCTTCTCCCCCAGCAACACCAGACGCCTTGGTCACTACCAGTGAGATGTTCCAGTGACGCCAGAGTGCTTTTTCCAATTCAGCCGTTACGGGAGGGCGAAGGGCAATGAGCCTGTCTGAACTAAATCCAGCGCTGGTGGCAGCTTCAAGAGACGTGACAGCAGGAAGAATCCGGGCAAATAGGGTTGATCGCTCATGCCACTTACGGAACAGGGGTAAGGCTTTGTAACCGACAGTCAGTAGCACCCGCTGTTGGTGGAGGTAGTCACCCGCGATAAGGCTTTCAAAGCTGTCCAGGAAAATTACCTGTGGAGTGTCAGCTTGAGGGTCAACAGCTAGGCGCTCGAAGCGGAGGTAGGGAATTTTTCGCTCAGCTGCCACCCTTGTCGCCATCTTTGAAATTTCTACAGCGTAGGGATGGGAAGCATCTAGGATGGCGGTAATTCGTTGCTCCTGCAAAAACTGCTCTAGCTGACTGGCATTGAGACGCCCCACCCGAACGTCTAACAGAGGTGTTTCGGGATAAAGTACTTTAGCTGCCGCTGTTGTCACAGTTATGGTACAGGGCAGCCCAAGTAAAGCGATCGCATTAGCTAAGGCGGCACTCTCAGTCGTACCGCCAATTAGCCAAAGACTACTACCGATATCTCGCAAGAGCCTGCTCGTCGATCAACGATAGTCTGGTAATTCCTAACCTTTCAACGCTTTATTAAAGTTTTTGCGATAGGACTTATTAGCAATAATCAAAGCTGGCCACAAGAGCGCCAAATAAATCCGGTTGGGCAAAGTGCGCTCGAAGTTAGTCCGCTCAAACCCCTTCCATAACTTCCAGACACCAGCACCATATACTCCCAATAACAGGATGAGGAATAAACTCACTTGAATCTTCTCCCATTACAACTGACAAGATTAACCCTGTAAGCTACGTAGCTAACAACCTCAACCCACTTTGCTCTAAGCGCTCCCCTCTACTCAACGTAGAGCTTTACACCAAAAGATGAGGGTAGTCTACGGAATTGATCCCAACTACAGGTCAAAGTAGCATTAGATCCACTTCTAGTCTATCTGTTGCTCA
>DATNQP010000691.1:0-5685 GCA_036703965.1 Leptolyngbyaceae cyanobacterium | reverse complement strand
CGCGTCCACAAACGTAGGCGTTATTCAGCGCCGGTGAAATTCAATAACATTTTTTTTAATCCAGATATCGTAGTTTTCATAAAAGTCTTGACCGAGCAGTCCCATATCTAGCTCGGGACTACCAATAGCAACCCGGACATTCCTTGCCTCAACCCCCTCAACAGCAATTGACTGAACCCTGCCAGTGCGAAACCTGATTCCCCTAGCACTAGCCGTATCGGCTATAACTTCCCCTTCTGGCACAACGCCAAGGCTTTCAGCCATCGCCTGAGTAATCACAGTGCCACTTGCCCCCGTGTCGATAATCATCTCGAAGGTTTGTTGCCCATTAAAAGTAACCTCAACCACCGGCGTCCGACCACTGCGGCGTTTGATCGGGACTGTAAATACGGTTGGATTGGTCGTATTCGTCTCTAATTGGGCTGGTTTAGGACTATTTGTCTTTACTTCCGCCGCTGGTGGCGCTGTGCGGCGCGTTTGAGTTGAAGAGGGACTTACAGACGGGACGCTAATTCGGGCAGGCGGGACGCTAGGTCGGGCAGATGGGACGCTAGTTCGGGGTGCCGTTGCCACTACGGTTGTTGAAGGGGAACTGGGGCGGGGACGACGAGTGGCTTGTTGTTGGACTATACCCAGATTGCGCTGATATTGTGCGATTTTAGATTGGGCGATCGCATGATAAGGACTGGAAGACGGTACTGCCCGTAATTGCGTAATTGCCTCTTGCCAGCGGCTGATGACCAGTTGCCAATCGTCAGAGGACTGGGCAGACTGACCAAGGACAGCAGCACTGTAGGCAGCATCAAGTCCACGTTCATAAGTTTCTTTTGCTGCAACTGTGGGTTTGCTAGTTGGTTTCGCCACTGCCTTCGGCTTAGCAGGTGGCTTAGCGGCAGGACTAGGAGTGACAGGGGCGGCAACTGGATCTGACGAGTTGTTGGAACGCCCTGATGAATTAACCTGGCTACAACCCACGTTGGTCAATGCCAGGGTACCTGAAAGCAGAAGGATTGCCACACGGTTATGAGAAGGCATGGGGGAGTTGCTAAGCGAACTGTCCATATTCCAGTTTAGTCGCCTGAGCGTTGTGAGCGCCTCCTCACAATTGAGGGCAAAAAGACATACCCAGCCTCTTTTAGGCATGAGATAATAGCACCTCAGTTCTTGTGGTTAATCTGCTAAAAAATTAGACAGAAGTTTTTAAACGCAACGGTACACAGAGGTTTCACGCGAATGGCACTGACGACTTAAATCAACAGAACTCTTAATCAAGCCGATCAACCATAGTTGTCAGTCGTTTCCACAGACCACAGACTACTAACAACAAACAACTAACAACAAACAACAAACAACGATCAACTGCTTATGCCTATTTCAGCACCTACACCTGCTCTGCTCGTGCTTGCAGATGGAACATCTTACCAGGGCTGGTCTTTCGGAGCCACTGGTACTGCTATTGGGGAGGTGGTGTTTAACACTGCCATGACAGGCTATCAGGAGGTAGCAACAGACCCTAGCTACTGTGGTCAGATTGTCACCTTTACATATCCAGAATTAGGCAACACGGGTGTTAATCCAGAGGATGAAGAATCTGCACATCCTCAGATTCGGGGCGCGATCGCTCGCAACATCTCTCGGCGTCCGAGTAACTGGCGGTCAACTCAATCTCTTCCCGATTACTTTAAAGAACACAATATCCCAGGAATTTACGGGATTGATACGAGGGCACTGACTCGAAAACTTCGCTCCTCTGGTGCCATGAATGGCGGCATCTCCACAGAAATTCTTGACCCAGGCGAGTTGCTTAAGAAAGTGCAAGCCGCTCCTAGTATGGCAGGATTGAACTTGGTTCGGGAAGTCACCACTACGGAAGTCTACGAGTGGTCTGACCCCACCGAGAGCCTCTGGGAGTTCCGTCCCGCTGCCGAGGCTGATGAGAGCGAACCCATGACGGTTGTAGCGATAGATTTTGGGATGAAACGCAACATCCTGCGGCGTTTAGCAAGCTACGGTTGCCGCGTTATCGTTGTTCCCGCCACTACACCGGCTGAAGAAATTCTCAAATACAACCCGGATGGGATTTTCTTATCTAATGGTCCAGGTGACCCAGCAACCGTTAGCGAAGGAATCGCAACCACTAAAGCCTTATTGGAGCGTAAGCAACCGGTATTTGGCATCTGCATGGGACACCAGATTCTGGGTCTTTCGATGGGTGCCGAAACCTTTAAGCTCAAATTTGGTCATCGGGGCTTAAATCACCCAGCAGGTTTACAGCGACAAGTTGAGATTACGAGCCAGAACCACGGTTTTGCAATTAATCCCGATTCTTTAGATAGCGAGGTAGAAATTACTCACCTCAACCTCAATGACCGCACAGTCGCTGGGTTACGTCACAAAACTTTGCCGTTCTTCTCGGTGCAGTATCACCCAGAGGCGAGTCCAGGTCCACACGATGCCGACTATCTCTTTGAGCAGTTTGTCCAATCTATGCGATCGCATCGCCAAGTCTCGGCAGTGGGGAAGAGCTAGTCTAGGCTGGCGTGAGCAGAGGAGGCTGGGGGAGGCTGGGGGTGCGGTCAAAACCAGTTGGTGATATGCAGAAAATTTCTCTGCGTCCCCGCGTCCCCGCGTCCCCGCGTCCCCGCGTCCCCGCGTCCCCGCGTCCCCGTGTCAGTCTCAACCAACTACTTATGACCACACCCGGAAGCTGGGGGAGCAAGAAAAATAGTTTTTCGAGTCTTGCTCGCAACTGGGGAGAAACTTCTGCCACCCTGGACTAGGGGCTAGAGGGGGAATTCCCGAATAAAGCCAGTTCCCTAGATACCAAATTTCTCCTAATCCCCAATTCCTATAATTAAACCCTTGCCAAAAACCTTCACTTACCTTAAATTAGACGGGAACTTATCGCTATACTATTCCATACGGTCTAGAAGTCTGTCCGAAGCCGCCTACGGCTTTATTCGGCACTTTTAAAACGCCGTGTGAGTCTAGGCAGAGCGTCAGCCAATACGGTGGGACACACCGAAATCTAAGCTTGAGGATTGATCGGCAAGGATCGGGAATGTTCAATGCTCTCCTGATCCAGAACTGGAGGACTAATCATCTGTTCAGAGCGGCAAGATCAGCCCAAGAACCCCTTGTGAGAGTCCTAGAGACTCGGCAGTGGGATTATCAAAGTTCTAATGTGTATTATGCTACAGCTAGGAGGGTGTTATTCCTGAGCCACTAACCCTAACAGTCAGCTTAAGGGGCACTCGCGAAGTCAAGGAAACTTGCCAGCTTTTCCGCCTCACTGGATTGTTGGACGCCTTTTCGGAAGCTACGTTCCGTAAGGTGGTCAGCAAGTGTATTGATGACGGTCCAACGAACATTATTTTGGATCTTTCCAAGATCGACTTTGTCGATAGCTCCGGCTTGGGTGCTTTGGTGCAGCTAGTCAAGAAGGCTCAAACCGCTGAAGGAACCTTGCAAATTGTTACAAATCCCCGTGTGACTCAAACAGTAAAGCTGGTGCGCCTGGAAAAATTTCTCTCGCTGCAACCTTCTGTTGAGGAAGCCTTGGAAAACGTCAAGGGTAGCTAACACAACCGTTGACCAAAGATTGTAGGGGCGAGCGTCATCGCTTGCCCTTAGTTTGTTAAGTATAGTTAGAAAGATAGTTTGGGAGCTGATTTTTGACGCTTTTGACGCAATGGAATAATCCAGCAACGCTAAAATCTAGACGTTAGGTCGGGTAGAGGTTGTGACATCACAGGAGGAAGAGAGTTCAACGTTTTTGGAAACCGACTCGGCGCTCTCGTGGGCGGAAGTCCGATTCACGCAATTGAGTGCTGTAGCCGCTTCTAATTCTCAAATCCAGCAAGTTTCACCAGCGTTTTTGGCCTATCTGGGAGACGCTGTTTATGAACTGTATATCCGAACCTGCTATTTACTGCCGCCTAGACGCCTTTGTGACTATCATCATCAGGTAGTGGCTCAAGTACGAGCGGAAAGTCAAGCACGGCATTTGCGATCGCTCGAACCTCACCTCACCGCTTCCGAACTAGAAATCTTGCGGCGCGGACGCAATGCTGCCACAGGGAGTTCTCGGCGTCTCGATCCGAAAATCTATCAACAGGCGACCAGCTTGGAGACATTGATGGGATACCTATACCTTACCGATCCCAATCGCCTGAACCAGCTATTGGCGCATTTAGAAATCGATCCCCATTAACACAGTTATCGAATCTTCATAATCATGGCTAATCAAGACCGTCGCTCCCACGCTCCCAGCAAGCCCAAGCGAGGGAAGCCCTTTCGCGACCCGCGTGAAAATCGAAAATTTGCTCGTTCCCAAGATGAGAATACTGACCGGCGCGAACCGCGCTATTCAGATAAGCCACAGCCAGGAAAACCGACGCGCTCCCAGCGTTCTGGACCAAAACCTCGCCATTCCCAGGAAGATAAGACTGACCGATTTGAACGGCGCTATCCAAGTCAGCCGAAGCTAGGCTTGCCTCGTCGCTCCCTAGATACAAGGGATACAAAAGACACGACTACCTCCCGTAAGCCTATCAGCTTTAAAAAGCCAGTTCCGAGAGAAAGCCGGGAAACTCAGCGTCTTGAACCAATGAGTACCGACGCAACTTCTTTGACTAATACAGAAGAAGAAAGCGATTTACTCTATGGGCGTCATCCCGTCCTCGCTGCTTTGGAAAACCAGCGCCAGCTGAACCGGGTTTGGATTATTCCCCAACTGCGCTACGATTCTCGCTTTCACTCCTTACTTCTTCAAGCTAAGGCAAACGGGACAGTCATTGATGAAGTAGAGCCACGACGCCTCAGCCAAATTACTGAAGGAGCCAACCATCAAGGTGTTGTTGCTCAAGTCGCCCCCTATCCTTACAAAGATTTAGGTGACTTGATTGAAAAGGCAAAATCGACTAGTGAGCAGCCGGTGCTAGTGGTGTGCGATGGCATTAATGACCCCCACAACCTAGGAGCAATTATTCGCACGGCAGAAGCCTTGGGCGCTCAGGGCTTAGTAATTCCCCAACGTCGAGCCGTTGGAGTAACCTCCACGGTGATGAAAGTAGCAGCGGGAGCTTTAGAAACTTTTCCGATCGCGAGGGTTGTCAATCTGACTCGTGCTTTGGAAGAATTGAAAGCGGCTGGTTTTTGGATTTACGGGACGACTGCGGGTACCGGTAAACTACTACACACTGTGCAGTTTTCAGGACCAGTAGTATTAGTTGTAGGTTCAGAGGGGAATGGTTTGAGTATGCGGACACAAAGTTGCTGTGATGTCCTGGTTTCGGTACCCCTACAAGGTAAAACTCCCAGCCTCAATGCCTCTGTAGCAGCAGCAATGACCTTGTACGAAACCTATCGTCAGCGTTGGTCTAATCTACGGTATCTTGACGCTCCCTCGAAAGATACTTTGAAAAAATGAACGTGAGATAGTATAACAAAATGTAAAGAATTGGATATTACAAGACCGCATAAAATTTCGTATACAGGGCAAATAGCATGAATGAAGTTTGGATCAAGATTCTCGACTCCTTAGGACTGGCTTTTTGGGTTGAAATCGTTACCGACAACCCTAGCTGCACCTATTATTTCGGACCCTTCAGCAGCAAGGAGGAAGCCTACGCGACGAAGGGTGGATACATTGAAGATTTGGAAAACGAAGGTGCCCAAGGTATC
>DATNQP010000690.1:0-3281 GCA_036703965.1 Leptolyngbyaceae cyanobacterium | reverse complement strand
GGATGGATAAGGTTTCTGTTTCCCGACTTGGCTAGCTGTGGGGATAAAGGAAAATTGCCATACTCTGTTAGCAACTTCCCTCCTTCCATTCGCGTTTTCCCTGTAAGCATTGCCAACTGCGCTTGCCGAAGTGCCTCTGCTTTGATCGGAGCTTTTTTCAATTGCTCGTAAAAGCTTGCCATCAATCCTAGGGTCGCTTCATCATCAACAGACCAAAGACTTGCCAGGGCTGACTTAACGCCCGCCTGCACGGCTAACCCCGCAAAGCCCAACTCTGCCTCCTCATCTCCCAGGGCTGTACGACAGGCACTCAAGACCAATAGTTGCGCTGGTGGGTCATTCAGTCCCAGCTGACGCACTTGGTCAAGTTGCAGCTTTTTGTTCCACAACTGGATGTATGAATTACTGGGCTTACCTGCTTTAAATGCGCCATGGGTCGCTAAGTGGATAATCCCAAACGGTTCTGAAGCACGCAATTGCTTGAGTTTTTCTAAGGTAAAGGCTTCGTTGAGGAACGACTTTCCTGACCACAACTGACCAGTAATTAGAGCTAACTCCATCGGTACTGCCGGTAAGGGCTTTTGGTCAGTGAAGTTATCGGCTCCCATTGCCAAAACTTTTGCGTTTCTGATATCAACGTAGCGAGTATCGGTGAGCGAAAGACTGGGCATGAGTCCCACACTGTAACGCTCTACCAAAAATCCTTGTCCATCATGTAGCGCCGCCACTGGCAAGGAACGCAAACCGGTATCCATCACAAACACAAGATTATTAACCTTTTGAGCTTGTAAATCAGCTTCGAGTGGGGCAACAAGCCATTGATAAAGCTGCTGAGATGGACTTAGGTAGCCCAGGTTGTTTCTCACATTGGTGACAGTACTGCGGAATTCTTGAGCGACTTTGAGGACTTGCTCTCGCGTCACGGGAACCTGTCGCGCAATGGCTTTGCCTTTGCCCGTCACTAGCACCAATTCCAACTGATCGTTCGGCTGAGGCAAAAGACTCTCTTGGGAAGACGCTAAGTTGGTGGGGTAAAAAAAGACGTAGATCAGGGCTGGGATTGCCCCTGTTTCCTGTTGAATTTTCTGCATCATCTCACGCGCCTCATTCAGGCTTGTAGTCGGAGGGGATGCTGTCTGCCCGAAATATTGCACAAAACTGTTTGTGAACCTCGCATCAAGTTCACCAAACACTGCGTCAATTTCAACTGGGGGGAGGCTGCGAGTAAGCGGTAATGCTGGTATTTGGGTTTCCTGATGAAGTAGATCAGCCGATAATCGTGATGGTTGTCCAGGGTTATTTCCAGGGTCACCGCCAGGGTTACTTCCAGGGTCACCGCCAGGGTTACTTCCAGGGTCACCGCCGGGGTTATTTCCAGGGTCACCGCCAGGGTTATTTCCAGGAGGCGGCGCTGCTACGTTGATGCTTACCGATTGTGGGGGAGTCGAGCGGGAAACGCCGTCGCTTGCACTAATCGTGAACGCCTCAATCTGACCTCTAGCATCTACTGGCGGAGTGTAAACTAAAACCTCATCAAGAGAAACATTTGTTCCAGGTTCTACAGGCATGCCATCAGATTGACGGATTAGCGTTGCTCCTGCTGGGATACTCCCGATGATTATTGAGGTGTTATCACCATTGCTATCGCTTACCAGATTTAAACCGCCAAAGGTGAATGGGATCGGCGCATTTTGTTGAGTATTACTTAACTGTAAATTTGCTGTTAGAGTCGGTGCTTGGTTGATAAACGTGATACTTATACCACCTTCATTAAGATCGCCCCATGGAAAAATGTAGTTATCCGGAATATCGATACTATCCGGAATTGTTTCTGAATTAAGACTGACACCAGCAACAATTCTACCTCTTATACCGTTATCAGGTGTTGTAGTCCTACCCACAGTAAATCGAATGTTATCTGGTCCACCATTGTGTTGAATCACAACAGAGCCTGCTTGGATAGGTGATTGTCCCTGAGTAAAAATTGTAGTGTTATCAGGAATAGAACTATTAGCATTGGGAATTATTCCCGTTCCCCTAACAACTCCGTTAGTAAGGATGCTAACATCACCACCTCTACCGATCCCTACATTCGCATTACCTTGAGTTAATATACTCTCAAAGTTAATATTGCAACCGTTTATATTGCAAGCACTTGTATTGCCATTATTTGGATTGCCAGCATTTAATGAGACAGAACCCCCTAGAGCAAAAACACCTTGGTTGACAAAAGCAGAGGAATCAATTGCGTCTGTGCTGATACTACCTGTAGGGGCTTGTAACGTTACTGAACCACCTCGAGCGGTATTTTGACCTTGGGAGAGAGAAGCGAAGGAAGTAATTGAGCCTGTAATGATATTGCCTGAAGCAGCTCTTAGCGTGATATTACCAGCGTTAACTGCGAAATTGGTAGAAAGAAAATTAGCAGAGGCATTAATGTTACCCGTTGTGATATTGCCACCGGCTTCTAACATTACGTTTTTACTAGGGGGACTGTTATCTCCAATAAAACTATTACCAGAGGTATTAATAACTCCTGTTTGAATGTTACCTGTAGCACTTATGGTTACCGGACCACCTGTGTTTACTGAGCCACTAGAGCCAACAACGATAGTGCCGTTAACGGTAACATTTCCAGGTGATGACAGTCCCCCAGTTTGGGTAAATGGTGGCCTAGGGGATAGATACCCATCGGAAGGCTCTACTAGTCGGCTCCTTCCTGCTCGTAGAATTAAAGTTGGTAGCCGACCCAAATCCGCAGCATCGTCTGAGCAAGGAGCTGGCGCAAAAGTACAAAAACTGCCAATAATCGTATCGCGACCAGTAATAGTGATATCTCCAGTCACGGTGATGCTTCCCAGGCTTTCCACCAGGAGTGAGGGTCCTGTGTAGCTGCCTAAGGTAACATCTTGAGTGGAGCTAATAATTGGATCATACAGAGCGACATAGTTACCACCACCCCCATTCAAATTGAGAACGGAAAAACGACCAGTACTAGCATAGTGGGCATCTCCATAAATGATTCCATCACTCACTAAACTGAAGTCACCTCCACTCACAAAGGGCGTCTGAGAAAGATGATTCAGTGCGAGGATATTAATCTCTTCATTCCCTTGAATGTAGAGATTGCCACCAGCTACGGCAAGAAAGGGATTGGCTACACTATCGCGCACCACTACCGTATTCTGCGCCAGCAGGTTCATATTTCCAGTAGTTGTTAGCTGGCTTTCAATGAGGTTGAGGTTGCGCTCAGCTGATAGCGTTGCTGTCCCACTACTCAG
>DATNQP010000689.1:0-3243 GCA_036703965.1 Leptolyngbyaceae cyanobacterium | reverse complement strand
AGTCCCTAAGCTCCCTAAATTCTGAGTTTGTGACCTGCCTCACAGGGCTGATCTCAAACAATCACTTTTGTATAAAACATGTCATCACAGCCCGCAAAGAGATTTTCATAGATATTAGATATTATGCAGAGTTCAGTAGATGCCAAGCGTTATTGAAAGACGCCTTGCAAGCTCTGTACCTCCTAAAAGCTAACTGTGATCGATGTACTCCCTAACAAAAGCGCTTACTAAGGGTATAAAACCCTCACCTCTTTTTTCTAGAAATAACTTATTCTCTTTACGATGCAGTTAGTTGCTACCTCATAAGCCCAAATTCCCTGATGACTTTCGTTGAGAGAACTATCCATGTTTGATCCGACACAATTACTCATTGACCACTTTGTTCAACAGATTCGAGAAGGCTACAGCCGTACTTACGGAGGCTGGAAGTCTAACTATGCTGATATTCTTGGCTGGGCAGGTGCCATGGCTTTAGAAAACATTGCCAATAGCGATGCCCTGTATCACGATGTCGAACATACGATTCTAGTCACCCTAGTTGGACAAGAAATTCTGCGAGGCAAGCATATCCGTGAAGGTGGTATTTCCTGTGAAGACTGGATGCACGGTATCATCTCGTTGCTGTGCCATGACATCGGCTATGTCAAAGGAGTCTGCCGACAAGACCGAATTCATGAAGGCTTATATGCCACGGGTATAGACGGCGCGATGGTGAAGGTACCCCTAGGGGCTAGTGATGCGTCTTTGACTCCCTACCATGTAGACCGGGGAAAACTGTTTATTGAAGAGCGCTTTGGTGGCAACCTCCTAATTGATGCCGAAGAAATTAAGCGCAATATTGAACTGACTCGTTTCCCGGTGCCCAAGGATGAAGACCATCAAGACAAAATGAACTGTCCTGGTTTAGTGAGAGCGGCTGATTTAATTGGTCAGCTGAGCGACCCGCGATACCTGAAGAAGATTAGCGCCTTGTTCTATGAGTTTGAAGAAACTGGGGTAAATGAGGCTCTGGGCTATCGTCATCCAGGAGATTTGCGCCAAAACTATTCCAAGTTTTACTGGAATGGCGTATTTCCCTACATACAAGAGGCGTTACGCTACTTGGAGCTAACGCTGGAGGGCAAACAAATCATTGCTAACCTTTACGCAAATGTGTTTGTGGTAGAGCATGAACAGCCCTCTGCCGTTATCAGTGCGGCTTGAACCGAGGTGAAAAGTTTTGGTCGGGGTCTAAATCTCCGTCCAAAACCTAGTCACCGCTCACTGAAAAACTGGTCACTGATTTAAAGCAACCCACCCGTTTCTTGTAGCGAGTGCAAGCGCCGGTAAATTCCTTCGCGGCGCACTAATTCCGTATGGTTGCCCACTTCAACAATCCGACCTTGGTCGAGAACCACAATTTTATCGGCATCCCGAACCGTACTGAGCCGATGGGCAATGATGATTGTGGTGCGGGTACCCTGGATGCTTTTCATTGCCAACTGAATTAACCGCTCAGACTCGTAGTCCAAGCTGGAAGTCGCCTCATCAAGAACCAACACATCTGGCTCTACTAATAGCGCTCTAGCAATTCCTAACCGCTGCCGTTGTCCGCCAGATAGCCGTACACCTCTCTCACCAACAATGGTGTAGTAGCCTTGGGGTAGTTGTTCAATCACCTCATCTACTCTGGCAATACGGCAGGCTTCTTGCACTTTTACGAAGCTGACGTTGCGGTTACCGTAGGTGAGGTTATCCAGCAGAGTGCCGTTAAAAACATCGACTTCCTGGTGAACAATCGCCAGACGCCGTCGGAATGCGGTGATATCCAAATGGCGAATGTCGATACCATCCATTAAAATACAACCTTGATTCGGTTCAAAATACCGGAACAGGAGTTTTATTAGAGTAGACTTCCCGGAACCGGATCGCCCGACAAGCGCTACAGTTTGATAGGGTTCAATCAAGAGCTGAACGTCCTGTAATACTGGGCGTCTAGAGTCATAGCTGAAACTCACATGAGAGAACTCTACTTTGCCAGTAAATTGATAAGACTTCGCGGTATCGGTTGAATCGAGAATAATACCGGCAGCATCCATCCCTACCGGATAGTCCATAAACTCATGAAATCGCAGCATCGAGGCATAGCGACGCGCAAAGACTTCGGCAAGCTGATTAATGGGTTCTAACTCCGCATAAGCCATGCTAGAGACAGTGAGAGTTGTGATAAAGTGCCCCAAAGATATGTCTCCTCGTACTGTCGCCCATAGGGTCAGAGCTAATACGCCAAAGACACAAAACTGAATGACAGTTCTTTGCCAGGTTTGAAGTTTGATGTAACCCAAGTGGATGCTATACAAGACTACCTTCAACTCGCGGTTTAAGCGATCGCGCTGTCGTTTTAGTTCCGCTGCTTCGGTAGCAAAGGCTTTAACGGTTTTGACGTTGGTAACAATTTCTGAGGTGCGACTTTCAGTATTTTCTTGATGTCTATCTAAAGTCTGTTCCTTGGAAATTAGTTCCCTAAGGTCTTTGAGGCTGAAGCTCAAGATAACGACAAAAGAAACCAAAAACAAAATGGCAATGCGCCACTCAATAAACCAGATGACGACAAAGATACCCAGCACCCGTCCAAATTTGGGAATGAGTTGCCCCGCGATTTCTGGGTAAGTCCAGGTGTGGTTGGCGACGCCTCTGGCAACTCGTCCCGCAATCCGTCCGGGATTATTTTCGTCGTAAAACTCCAGTGGTAGAGTGAGGATTTTTTCAAGGGCTTTTTGGCTCTGGTCGCGACGAGCACGCAAAGCAATATCCCAGTCAAACCAACTGCTCAGCCAGGGTTGAATTGGTGCTCTGACTACGGTAACAATGAATATTAAACCCAGTAGCACAGCTAGGGATAAGAAGCGCTCGTCATGACTGTGGGTCAGACCCGCAAGACTTTTCACCAGGTGTTGAATGGGTGCATCCAGTACTTGACCGGATAAGATGTTCAGAATTTGCCCGATCGCATAGGGTACAACTAGATCGATAATTTCAAAGGTACTGGCGGCAGCGATGCTAAAAATAGATATTGCCCAGTAGGGGCGGTAGTAGTTAAGGATATCCCGAAATTTTGCCATAATGCCCCCGATAAAGCAGCACTGGCACAACTTCAAAAACAAGTTTCTACCAGTCTGCTTAATGTAGTATTAAAACTACATAATAATACAGAGAAGCCCCGTGGTCAAAGTTTATTTCTTACCACCACAAGTTGAATAAAGA
>DATNQP010000688.1:0-4767 GCA_036703965.1 Leptolyngbyaceae cyanobacterium | reverse complement strand
ACTAGCCAGAATGTGATGGCTGGACTCGCCGGGGTCTACCTGCTCAGGGACGTTGACGATCCCATCGGTGGCAATGGACCACTCGGTATCCCCGCTGGGGCTCCCTATGAGATACCGCTGGTGCTACAGGACCGGATATTCCACCCTGATGGCTCAATATACCACCCCGCAATGTGGGAACCGGAGTATCTTGGTGACGTCGCCACCGTCAACGGCAAGGCGTGGCCGAACCTCAATGTTGACCGCACCGTGTACCGATTCCGGATCGTCAATGGCTCAAACGCTCGATTTTACAGCCTCAGCCTCTCGTCGAAGCAACCCATCATTCAAATCGGCACCGACGGAGGATTTCTCAACGCTCCGGTGAATCTGTCTAAGCTGCTGATCTCTCCCGGTGAGCGAGCTGACGTGTTGATTGACTTCTCCAACAGCCTGCCAGGAGAGAAGATCGTCTTGCAAAATAGCGCCGTTGCGCCGTTTCCGTTTGGTAGGACCAACCTCCTTATTCAGTATCCAAAATTGCCTGAAATCATGCAGTTCACGGTGAACGCAGGCGCTGCCGCATCTAAGCCTATTCCCCAGAAACTGCGATTGTATAAACCACTCATCAAGCCGATTGCTACTCCGCCGGTGCGGCAGCGGTTCCTGACGCTGGTGGAGATTGCCGGTCCGCAAGGACCGCTTGTGGTGTTGCAAAACTTCGTCTACTGGGATGAGGCCGAGAACTACCCTGAGCTGATGGAGCGACCGAAGGTGGATACTGTGGAGCAGTGGAACATCATCAACCTTCAGCCAGTCGCCCACCCGATGCACCTGCATCTGGTTCTGTTCCAGATCCTCAATCGGCAAAAGATCGATTCGGCTCAGTACATGAAGGCATACCTTGCCACAGGCCAGCGCACGGTACGAACAGACCACGCACCTGGTGGACCGACGGTGCCAGCCAGCTACCCACCCCCTGACCCCACCCCCTTTGCGATTGGTTCGGCAAGACCACCAGCACCAAACGAGGCCGGATGGAAGGATACGGTGATAGTCAATGGGGACGAGGTTGTCCGGCTCATCGTCCCATTCGGTGCCGAAGCGGCAGAGAACCTGCCATTCGCCAACTCGTTCACCGGGCGCTATGTGTGGCACTGTCACATGCTCGATCACGAGGACAACGAGATGATGCTGCCCTACGAAGTAGTACCGTAGCCCCTACTAGAAGCTGGTCATACGTTGTCCTGACCAGCTTCTAGTAGGTAGGCAGAACAGGACTTACGCAACCGTATCTAGTTTCCAAGGTAACTATCATGAAAGGACTTTCCGTTCTAGCTATTAGTAGTGCTTGTTCAATTTCGCTCAGTTTTCTCGCTACAGCTCAATCGACTTGGGCAGTACCGGAGAGTGGCTCTAATAACTCTTTCGCTACTAGAGACTTTCTACCATCGGGTACCAATACTGTAGATGGAGAACTTAGCTACAACAGCGTTGACTTTTTCACCTTTTCAGGTCTCGATCCCGGAAGCTTATTTACCGCACGAATCAATTCGGATGTAGTTGATCCACTTCTGGGATTGCTTGATGATTCTGGTAATATCCTGGCGATCAACGATGACAAAGCTGACAATAGTGTTCTATCCCTCCTAACTGGCAAAGTACCAGAAAGTGGCATTCTGAATTTCGGAGTGTCTGGATTAAGGGACATTAGCCTTACAGGTGACCACTTTGAATCGGGGGCCTATTCACTGTCATTCAATACAACTCCTTTCCCCAGACCCTCTACTAACGCAACACTGATCAACGGTGGCTTTGAAATCGGGGATTTTAGTGGATGGACAACACTAGGCGAAACCAATATTGAGACGGCAGGGTTGGGCAGTGGTCCAACTGAGGGAACTTTCCAGGCTTTATTGTCAACTGCGGGTGCCGCATTTGCTGGCTCAATTATCGAAGAATTTCTCGGGTTAGACCCTGGAAGCCTGGATCAACTTGGCGCAAGTCTGGATGTTCTTCCTTTTCCCGGTGGGGTTGCCTCCCAAGGTTCGGCTATTCGACAAACATTCACGGCCAATGCTGGAGACATGTTGACTTTCGATTGGAATTTCCTCACAAATGAGACAGCATCGTTTATCCCTTTGAACGATTTCTCTTTCGTCTCGATCAGTTCTCTGTCAGCCCTGGGCACGACGTTCCCACCAGCCGGTCCTCTCTCGATGACACAGTTTTTCCAAGAGACTGGCTTTCAACCTTTTTCCTTCACGATACCGACCACCGGAACATACACTTTGGGAATCGGAGTTACAGATTGGAGGGATACAACTAAAGATTCTGTATTATTGGTTGACAATGTTCAACTTGCCTCCGTCCCTGAACCAACTTCTACGTTGGGTCTATTGGCATTTGGTGCTTTAGGCGCAGGTTCAATACTCAAACGCAAGCAGCGACACAAAGGTGAGGCGGTGACAACCCGGTCATAACGTAGAACCCAGCAGATCTCTAGCTCGACTTTATCCATTCAAGCAGCGTAACCCAAATTATCCAGTTCTGCCTGCGGCTGGTAACGACCGCCAAACCGCTCAAAATTAATGCTCTAAGCTCGACTTTATCGATTTAGCTGGGGAAGACTTGTGCGATCGCAAACCTCTGGATCTAATCAAGCGGCGTAACGCAGAGTATCAGTCGCCCCATCTGCCCAAGTTGGCGGGGTGGGGCAGGTTTGTACAAGGCCGCATCCAAACGTAGCCTGGTGATCATATGGACTGGATTCGTTATCTGACTCACAGTACGAGGAGACCCTATAGCTCGATTCAAGACACGATGATAGTTTTAGGACTTACGCAGTGTGAGGCTAGTTCAAGGGTTTGAGATTCTGACGCTCCTTACGTCGAAGAGAGCTAACGTGTCACGCGATCGCTCTCTTGGACGTAATCTCGTACTCAGTGCGTAAGTCCTGTTTACGAAAAACATCTTTTAATCAGTGCTATCGTCATGCTGAAATCTTTTCCTTTGACATCTGTCCTTTCAGCTGTTTTGATTCTGTCGATAGGGGAGACGGTTTTTAGCAGTTCAATAACTGCAGCTCTCACATATCCAGTGGTACCCAACTCAGAAATCGACACCCTAGTATGCTACATGCAGACAGTAGATGGTAGGATTTTAAACCTAGATAGTTTATGTGGAAAAGAACTTAAACAAATTCTTTTATCATGTCCTACTATTACAGATGCACAGGTAAGAGATAGAATTACTCAGTACTGCGGTAATGATGAGAAGTGTTTAGCTAGTGCTGGGTGTAAGCAAGTGGCAAGAGACTGATTGATTACCACCTATCAAGTTGAGGGATTGGGCGTAGCTAGTATTGGAATTGTCCCAGTTCTGACTGACAGCCAAAGATTAAAAGAAGTAGTTAGCTGCTTGTCAGGTATATAAAAAAGGGAAAACACGCTTCTTCAAACAAATGCTGGAGTTTTTACGTCAAATAGTAGCTACAAGATAGGCTCTCCAGAGAGGGACACAGCTGGTCGAGTAGTTTTTTAGGGATCGGCTGCACTAAATGATAAGCTGTGAGCACTTTGGCAAGACCGACAGTTTCAACCAGCTCGTTAATATCAGCAATTTTTGTGGCTGACTCTAAACGACTCAAGATTTGCCCATTACTTAATGAAGCCGCATATGTGGATAAGGGAGCCACTTCTAAGAGAAAGAAGAGCCGCTGAACTTCAGATTTTGGTAGTGCTTTGATAGCCGCAATTATTTGGCTGGGAGTAGTAATAGGTTGTGATTTTGCTAGAATTTGAGATGATGAGTCTGCTTTTAAAGAGATAACCAACCCCCAACTTTCAAAAATCTTGGAAAACCGCACCTGATCGGTACCAAGGTAGAAAGCGACAAGATTGGGTTGGGCAGAAATCACACAAATTCCAGTGGCGAGTGTTAAAAGTTTTTGAACAGCAAGGTTTGTTGTCTGAGCTTCACTCGTCAAAACAATCGCCTCACTTACTTCTGCCGAACTATAGGCTAGGGCAAGTTTTTTCGTCCACCGCTCCAGGTCACTAGCCAGCGCAAGATAAATTTTCCCCTTCATGGGTTGCGATATATCTTCTGGCTGAGAATGCTTACCCAAAAACCGCCTAATTGTTAAAGATAAATTCCCTATATTGAGCTGTTTAATCTCATTAAAAGCTGTCTGAATCGTTGGCGGAGTTAGTACCAGGGTTTCTCTTGAGCGTTGAGGAGACTCTCTTAAGGGGCGCACTTCCCCCTTGTCCTCAGGAACTAAACTCACGAAATTTTGTCGATCGGTTTTTCTTGGAGGGTCTTTTAAAAGAGGTGACCCGGCTTGCCGCAAGGACGAAGCTCCTGTAATTGTCTTTTCTTTTTGATGCACACGCCGGTGTTCCTCTGCCTGTGAAGGCTCCTGTAACTCCTCCTGATCAGCCCAGCGTGTCTCTATTAAATTTTTAATGACCTCTTCTAGAGTCTCCAAAGAGACATTGCATTTTTGAGTCAGTGCCAACAACCTTTGACGGCTCTTGGACAAGTGCGCTCCTTGAATCTCTTCTAGTAACTTTCTAACTAGTCCCTCTGAGACCCCAGCAAGGTTTCCGATTTTGCGATTGCTGTACCTCTCTAGTATTGAGCGATCGCGTAATAACTCGACTACAGTAGCTCGCTTAGCAGCATTGGTATAGAATGGGCGCGGTTGCATCTCTGAAATATTGTGGCTCTCCCGTACTTGGGGTGATAAATTTACCTAATCTGAAGCGCCAAAGCTTAAATGAG
>DATNQP010000687.1:0-3035 GCA_036703965.1 Leptolyngbyaceae cyanobacterium | reverse complement strand
TAGGTCTACACCAAAGGGAATGCATAAAGCCCTTTGACTTACTTTTACTTTTTAATAGCGATCGCGTACAGCCTCATTGCCTGCACTATGAAGTCTTGCGAGGTCTCAATGTGTTCGCTTTCACTGTGCTATTGCCGTCTTCAGGCAGAAGCTGTTAGCTCAAATCAAGCTGTATTAGGTATCGGGTGATGCACATTGGATTTCTCAACCCTCAGGGTAACTTTGATTCAGCCAATAGTCATATAGCGGAACATCCGGATTTTGGCGGTCAGCTGATCTACGTCAAGGAAGTCGCCATAGCAATGGCTCAACAGGGTCACCAAGTTGATATTCTCACCCGCCAAATTATCGACCCAGACTGGCCAGAGTTTGCGGAACTGTTTGACGCTTATCCAGGTGTGGACAACGTCCGCATCATCCGGTTACCCGCAGGGCCCAAAGAATTTCTGCCAAAAGAGTTGCTGTGGCCCCATCTAGTGACTGAGTGGGTGCCCAATATCCTGAAATTTTATCAAGAGCAGGGTCGCTTACCCGATGCTATGACTGCCCACTACGGCGATGGGGGACTGTGCGGCGTTCTAATTGAGGATAAGACTGGCGTACCCTTCACCTTTACCGCTCATTCTCTAGGTGCCCAAAAGATGGACAAACTGGAGGCAAACCCAGAGAACCTAGCAGAAATAGACGAGCAATTCCACTTCAGATACCGCATTATAGCCGAACGATTGAGCATGAATCGCTCGGCTGTTAATATCACCAGTACGCAACAGGAACGCTTTGAACAATACTCTCATCCTGCCTATCGCGATGCAGTGGATGTAGACAACGACAACTGCTTTACCGTAATTCCACCGGGAGTAGACTCCTCTATCTTTAGTGCTGATGCCCGCTCCGAAAACGAGGAAGCTGTCTACCAGCTGATTCAGGAGCGATTGGCACGGGATATTACTGAGTCACGTCTGGATTTGCCCAGCATCGTGGCATCCAGTCGATTAGCTCCCAAGAAAAACATATGGGGACTAGTGCAAGCCTTCGCAATCAGCCAGACGCTTCAGGAACGAGTCAACTTGGTGCTGCTTACTGGCGGCCTAGATGATCCGCTACGCGAGGAGGCTAACGATGACCTAGCAGAACAAGCGGTCTTAGCCCCCATCCGCCAGGTAGTGCAAGAAAACGACTTGTGGGGCAAGATTAGTGCTTTTGGCTTGTCGGATACAGGGCAAGAGGCACTGGCGGCGACCTATCGGTTTATGGCTCAACGCGGCTCGGTGTTTGCGCTGACTGCACTCTATGAACCCTTTGGACTCGCTCCCTTAGAAGCAGCGGCAGCGGGTTTACCAGTGGTGGCAACCCAGAACGGTGGTCCAAGCGAGAGCCTGGGAGAGGGAGATCAGGAATATGGCGTACTCGTTGACCCAGCCGACCCCGCTGATATTGCACGGGGATTGGAGCGGTTGGTCTGCGATGAACACGAGTGGGAGCATTTTGCTAAGGTTGGCAGGGAGCGGGTGCTTTCGTCCTACACCTGGGAAACTACGGCTGAAAACTACCTAACCCTGATCGAGGAGATTGTGTCCTCACCGGAGGCACGTCGTCCTGCTGAACTCCTGCCAATCCATCCCTACTTTCTTAATCCCCAACCCAATACTGATATTTCCCTAGACCAATTGAGCCGAATTTACTTTGGTTCTAACCAAAGTTTACCCACTGCACCTGCCGCTTGAGCAAAGGAGACACCAGGTATGTCATCCCAAACTGAAGAATTCACCATTGGTGTCGAAGAGGAATATCAAATCATCAACCCCGTGACGCGGGAGTTGCGATCGCGTGTGAAATACGTTCTCCCAAAAGCCCAGAAAGTGCTGGGTGAAGAGGTGCAGCCGGAAGCTCAACAATCGCAGATAGAAATTGGTACGCCCATCTGTCGAACGCTGGCAGACGTGCGCTCTGAGCTTGTTCGGTTGCGGCGTGAAGTGATTGCGGCTGCCCAAAAAGACGGTAACCAAATCGCTGCTGCTGGGACACATCCGTTCTCGCACTGGGATGAACAGCAGCTCACGCCCAAAGATCGTTATCAAGGGTTGATGCGAGATTATCAACAACTCACCCGTGAGTTAGTCATCTTTGGCTGTCACGTCCATGTAGGAATAAGCGATCGCGAATTAGCTATCCGCGTCATGAACCGTTCCCGTGTCTGGCTGGCACCACTGCTGGCACTGGCGGCATCCTCGCCCTTTTGGTTGGGGACGGATACAGGTTATGCAAGTTATCGTACCGAGATTTGGAGCCGATGGCCTATATCTGGTCCACCGCTCATCTTTGAGTCATTGGCTGAGTACGAAACCCTTGTAGAAGCTTTGGTGGAGACGAAAAGTGTAGAAGAGGCAACGAAGATTTACTGGGATGTACGTTTGTCAGAGCGCTTCCCCACAGTAGAGTTTCGAGTTACGGATGTCTGCCATACGATAGACGAAGCGGTAATGGTGGCGGGACTTGTACGTGCTTTGGCGCGGACTTGTTACGAACAAGCGATGCAGGATAAACCGTTTCCTGCTGTGCGCCACGAACTGATACGCGCTGCTCACTGGCGTGCCGCACGCTATGGCTTAGAGGAAGATTTAATTGATGTTGGCACTATGAAAACCGTCCCGGCGCGTGAGTTGGTTGAGAGCTTTCTCACCTTCGTGCGTCCAGCGCTTGAGGAGTATGGAGAATGGGAGGAAGTCTCGTCTCTTGTACGTGAAACAATGCAGCGCGGGATAGGTGCAACACGGCAGCGTGAAGTTTACAAGCGAACAGGGCGTTTGGAAGATGTCGTCGATCTAATCGTCCAAGAAACGGCAAAAGGTATAGCGTCAGTATAGGGGAGAGGATTTTATGCTAGTTCATATCATCGCGGATTACGGATTTGGCGACCTCGCCTTCGCGGAAGTCGTGCAGCGCATCAGGCTCTATCTACCGGATGCTGAGCCAATACTCACGCCTGTGCCAGCTTTTGCCACGCTAGCGGCAGGATTCTGTGTCGCGCAATTGGG
>DATNQP010000686.1:0-3677 GCA_036703965.1 Leptolyngbyaceae cyanobacterium | reverse complement strand
CCAGCTGACTACGATACTTCTTGGAAGGAAGCATTACAGCAATATTTTGAGCCTTTTTTAACATTTTGTTTCACTGAAGTTCATACCTTAATTGACTGGAGTCGGCAACCTCAATCTCTAGATAAAGAACTGGAACAGATTCTGCGCGAAGCCGAGTCAGGGGAGCGGATTGCCGATAAATTATTTAAGGTATGGATACGGGACGGTGAAGAGGCTTGGGTCTTGATTCATGTAGAGGTACAGAGTCAAGAAGAATCAGATTTTGCTAAACGAATGTATCAGTATAATTACAGGTCGTTTGACCTCTATGAACAGCCCGTGATTAGCTTAGCCGTGTTGGGGGATGAACGGGCGACTTGGCGTCCATCGTCCTATGGTTATGCATTGGGAGGTTGTGAGCTGAGTCTTAGGTTTCCTATAGTGAAACTGTTAGATTATGAAACACGGTGGCAGGATTTGGAGGAAAGCACCAATCCGTTTGCTGTGATGGTGATGGCTCATTTGAAAACCAAAGCCACACGGGGTAAGCCTCAGGAACGGCAACAGTGGAAGTGGAATTTGGTTAGGAGACTATTTGAACGGGGCTATGATCGAGATGATATTCGGAAGCTGTTCCGGTTGGTTGACTGGATGATGACGTTACCGGACGAGCTACAACAGAGCTTTGAAGAGCAAGTGAGACGTTATCATGAGGAAAGACAAATGCCTTTACTCAGCAGAATGGAATTGAGGGCAATGCAAGAGGGCATCGTGCAGGGTGCTTTGCAAAATGCTCGTGAATCGGTTGTCGAAGTTTTGGAAATACGGTTTGAAGTCGTGCCACCAGAGCTGATTGAAGCTATCAATGAAATAGATGATACCTCTTTTCTGAAACAGCTTCATCGACAGGCGATCACTCTTGACTCTCTCGAAGCATTTCAGCAATTTTTATCCCAACGTGAGGCTGAAACGTCAGAAGATTAGTTAACTTATTGTGTTCTAAAATCGCAGTTCTACTCCCTCTTGAAGCCTGCGTTCAGTTTTTAGAGCGCGGATGTGGGTAAACAGTTATCAGTGACCAGTTATCAGTTATCAGGGGGGAATTGTTTGTTCGTCATTGGGTCAGAATCCCCCGCTTCTATAAGCCGAAAGTCTTAGGCGGGGCTTAAATCCCCGTCTAAGACCTGACTCCTAGATCACTGTTGACTGGTTACTGATTTAAACCCTTGTACTGGCGTTACACTGCGTAAGTCCTAAATCCTTCAACGTTGTCAGGTGAAGATGTTTTACGTAGCTTTGTTTTGGATTTAACCGAGGTTTGGAGTTGACAATACTCAATAACTCCGCACCTCGCACTACTAAACCGACTACTTCATCTCAACGGGAACCTTAAGATCTTCTGCTGATAGCCTACCATCTGGCTGGATTGATTCCCCTTCAATAAAGGAACGCAACATCCAAGCCATTTGTTCATGCGCTTCCATCAGTCCGGTTAGGAAGTCAGCGGTTCCTTGGTCGTGATATTTCTCAGAACACTGGTCAATGTGGTCCCGTAGATTGCGGATAACCTGCTCATGATCTATCACCAGGTTTTCTACCATCCCAAAGGCAGTAGGAAGAGTACCCGCATCTTCTTTGAGAGAAGCGTTTTTCAGGAAGCCTTCAGCTGTACCAATAGGATAACCACCCAAAGCGCGAACCCGTTCAGCAAGAGCATCAATATTTTCCGTCAACGCTGTGTAGTGTTCTTCCCACAGTGTATGCAACGAACGGAACTGTGGTCCCACCACATCCCAATGGTACTTTTTCGTTTTGATCAATAGCAGGTATGCATCCGAGACGTCACGATTCAATAAATCGACGACGCCTTGCCGCTGCTCTTCTGATAAACCTATGTTTAACTTACGCATAATTTTGTTATCTCCACAGTTTTGCACTATATCTAGTGGAACAAAGCTACACAGAAGTAGCATCAATCAAATGGGAGATAAGCTACTCAATCGCTAGGACGAAGATTTTAGGTGACTTAGCAAAAAGACTCAGGCTTTATTGGCATTGCTAATTGGACTAACTTTAGCACGGTATAGGAGTTTGTCTCCTCCGATACGGTAACCTGTGTAACGCACTCTTACCATATCTCCAGGTTGGGCAGTCCCTTCCATCAGCTGATGCCACTGCGGGTCATAAGGCAGTTCTGAGCCAACGGATGCGATCGCTTCTACTCCCCATTCTTGCAACAACTGTTCCACTGGTCGAACCAACGGTAGCAATCTCACTGCCGGTAACTGCTCATTCTGTTGTGCAGCATAGGCAGCAGTAGGCCATTGCACCAGCCACGATTCCAGCACTTGTAAACTCGACTGCTGAAACTCCTGTATTAATATCTCTCGCTGATGTTCCAGTTGCTGTTGCAGCCGTTGGTACTCTTGCCTCAATGCTGCAAGTGATGCGGCTTCTCCTTCATCAACCGGGGAAACAGAGAGGGGAGATACTGACGAAAAAGTTGTCAGCAACTCACTTACTGACACTTGCAACGCTTGAGCAAGCTGAAGCAACGTTTCTACTCGCAGCTGCGACACTTGCCCTTGTCGCAGCCGCCTCAATTGCTTCTCGGAAACCCCAGCACTTCGGCTCAGTTGCCTGTAGCTGGAAAACCCCTGCTGCTGCATCAATTGCTGCAACCGCTGGGTGTAATCTTGTTCTTGTTGCAAAGAAAAAGTCATTTATTAAAGAATTCAGAATACAAGTCAGACGCTATGAACTAGGCTTGCGTCTTGCTTGTGCCTCTTAGGCACCGCTTCACTAACGTAGACAACCAAGAATGAAAATCTTTCTTTCCCAGTCCCCAGACCCTAATCCCCAATCCCTATTTTCAGAACAAACTGAGCTGCGTAGGTAATTGGTCGATGCTGTTCCAAGGTAAAGGCGGAACTGGGACACCTTGCTGTTCAAGTAGCTGCTGGAAGTGACGAGCATTTCCAGGAGAATACTTCTCAATTGGACAGTGGACAAACAAGTAGATGCGCTTACCCAAGCGCAACCACTGGTCAACCCAAGTCACCCATTCTTCCATGAAGGGCTGATTCACCTCCTGCTCAGGATGGCTGATAAAGCGTACCAGACTAAACGGAGCAGTAACAACAGGTTGCACTGGCAGCTTAGGCTTTTGCGGTTCCACAGGTTGCCCGTCGTAGTGAGTTGACCCACTGTAGGCGGGTCGGGTGTCTAACAGCACTCGTCCAACGCCCAGTTCTTGCAGAAGTGCGTTGAGATGACTAGCGTGGGGTTCCTTAAACCATTTAGGATGGCGGACTTCGACGGCTAGGGAGGCTTCACTCCCAGGCCAAGCCGTGAGAAAAGCGCTGAGGTCTTCTAGAAAAGCAGGTTCGTAGTTGGGTGGTAGTTGGGCAAAGACAGGACCGAGGTGCTTACCCAAACCCCGCATCTGCTCCAAAAACTCTAAGGCACCCGGAATGGAAGGTTGCAACAAGCCGTTATGAGTTAGTTGGCGCGGCAACTTTGGGCAGAGTTCAAAACCGGGTTGCATCTGTAATGCCCAATGTGCCACAGTCTCCTGATTAGGCACCGAGTAAAACGTTGTATTTCCTTCAACTATGGTGAAACGCTGGCAATAAAGGCGTAGAAATTCCGCTGCCTTACTTCCTTTGGGATAAAGTTCGCCAACCCAACTTTTGTGA
>DATNQP010000685.1:0-10997 GCA_036703965.1 Leptolyngbyaceae cyanobacterium | reverse complement strand
ACACGTCCGCTTCTGGATGCGGCAGACGCGGTGGACAAAATTGGTCAGGGAGAACTGGATACCCGCTTGGAAGTCCAAGGGGAAGACGAACTTGCCCAGCTGGGAGCGAACATCAACCAGATGGCGGGTCAGCTAGAGCTTTTCGTACAAGAACAAACACTCGCCGCTGAGCAGGCACGCTTACTCGCAAAAGTTACTGGTTCTCGTGCTTTTAGCTCAGGAGAACTCTACGATCTCTTCGACAGAACACTAGAAGAAGTCCGCAAAGTCCTCAACGTGGATCGGGTTGTGATCTACCGCTTCAACCCCAACGGTCGCGGCGAGATTACAACAGAATCGGTGGTGTCAGGCTGGTCTCGCGCCCTCAACAACAAAACTGAAGACCTCTTGATTTCAGAGCAGCGGCTCGAACTCTACAAAGAGGGTCGTGTCATTTCAACCGCTAACATCTCGGAAGCCGAGCTTGCCCCTGACCAGATGAGGTTCCTGGAACGTCTGGAGGTTAAGGCAAATCTAGAAGTCCCAATTCTGCATGAAGGTCAGCCCTTTGCTTTGCTGATGGCTCACCACTGCTCGACAACCCACGAATGGCAACCCGCTGAAATCAACTTCTTCAAGCAGTTAGCCGGTCAGCTGGGACTCTCCCTAGACCGGGTATTTCTCCTAGAACAGACGGAACAACTAGCCGAAGAGCAGCGCCAGCTCAAAGAGGGTCTGCAAAAACGAGCTTTGGAACTACTGATGGAAGTAGACCCAATCAGTAAAGGGGACCTAACAATCCGGGCGAAGGTGACCGCTGATGAAATTGGGACGATCGCTGACTCTTACAATGCCACGGTTGCTAACTTGCGGAAAATTGTAGTCCAGGTGCAAGAAGCTGCCAGCCAGGTAGCAACAACGACCAGCAGCAACGAAGTCTCTGTGCAAGCGCTATCCACAGAAGCTTTGCGACAAGCCGAGGAAATTGCGGCAGCCCTAGACCGAGCGCAAGAAATGGCTCAATCGGTTCGACTTGTTGCTAGCAACGCTGAACAAGCATTAGCCGCTGTACAACAAGCCGCTCAGACGGTGGAAGAAGGCGACGTTGCTATGAACCGTACAGTGGATGGGATTTTAGCTATCCGCGAAACAGTAGCAGAAACGGCGAAGAAAGTCAAACACCTTGGGGAATCTTCACAAAAGATTTCCACAGTAGTGAGTCTGATTAGTACCTTTGCCGCTCAAACCAACTTGCTAGCTCTTAATGCCTCAATTGAGGCGGCACGAGCCGGAGAAGACGGTCGAGGTTTTGGCGTGGTTGCTGATGAAGTGCGAGCGCTGGCACAGCAATCGGCGGAAGCTACTAGCGAAATCGAGAAGCTCGTTGCCGCAATTCAGGGGGAAACCAATGAGGTGGTGGCAGCGATGGAAGCAGGTACTGAGCAGGTGGTAACAGGAACCAAACTCGTGGATGAAACCCGCCTGAGTTTGAACAAAATTACAGCAGCCAGTTCCAAGATTAGCGGCTTGGTTGAGGCGATTACCGAAGCCACCTTTGTCCAGTCTCAAGCTTCTGAGGCAGTGACCCAAACCATGACGAACGTGGCAGCGATCGCCAACAAAACTTCACAGGAAGCAAGCCTTGTGTCGTCTTCCTTTGAGCAACTACTAAAGGTGGCGCAAACGCTGCAAGAGGATGTCGGTCAGTTCAAGGTGAGTTAGTTGTTAGTAGTTAGTAGTTGGTTGTTGGTTGTTGGTTGTTAGTTGTTGGTTGCTAATCACCAATGACCAATGACTAATAACCAAGTACTCATGACTAATGACTAATGACCAATAACTAATAACTACTAACAAATTATGGCAATCAACTCTGATATCCGCGACCAGGCCTATCAGTTTTTCATCGAAGAGGCCCCTGAGCTGTTGCAGGCGATCGAAGCGGGTTTACTAACCCTCAGGCAGGAACACACCACTCCCAAAGTCCACAATTTAATGCGAGCCGCTCACTCCATTAAGGGAGGAGCTGCTAGCGTCAGCCTGGATGCGATCGCTACCCTATCTCACCGCCTGGAAAATATCTTCAAGGCGCTCTACAGCGAAACGTTAGAAATTGATACTGACCTGGAAAGCCAGCTGTTGCAAGCTTACGACTGTCTGCGTTTGCCTCTGACACAGCAGCTGACGACAGGTTACTTTGACACAGAGCAAGCTTTAGCCCTAGGAGAACCCATCTTCGCTCAGCTTGAGGAACGATTTGCAGACGTCCTCGCCCAAGCTGACAGTTATATCCCAAGCTCCAGCGAGTTGGGGATCGATATGACCAAGTCGATCTTTGAAGTGGATGTAACCGAAGGACTAGAACGCCTCACCGCGATTGTGGCTCATCCTCAAGACTACGAGATAGTGGGAGAAGTACGGGCACAAGCTGAGGTGTTTGCCGGGTTTGCTGAGTTACTCAACCAGCCAAAATTTGGCGCGATCGCTAACACAACTCTCGCCGCCCTGGATGCTCACCCTGACCAGGCTTTAGTGATTGGGCAACTGGCACTGGCTGATTTTCAGCTCATTAGAGAAGCAGTGCTTGCCGGTAATGCCGCCCCTGATGCGCCAACTCCCTGTGCAGCTTTAGTCGCATTAGCCGACTCCACGGGTACCCCTGTACCCGAGCTTACTACTATCCCAGCCGCAGAGTCGAATGCTGAGGTAGAGCCAAGCCTCGAAGATACAGAAGACAGCTTCCTCTGGCTTGAGGATGTCTTTGGCAGTGCTATTGCTACTTCTGAGACGGAGATTGATCAGCTACCCGCAGCAGCAAACCTGTCGGAGGATACACAGATTGCTGATGAAGATAGGGAGTTAGAGGAGACTTTCAGTATTACTCCATACGCTGTTGGCGACACAGTTATCACTTCTGAGGTCGATACGGATACGCCCGACTCCTCTGGAATTATAGATGTGGAATGGGTTACTAAGCCTACCTTTGTAACTGAGGAAGCAGCAGAAGCGTCCCCCTTATTGGAGGAAGTTTTTGGCAGCGCTGTTGTAACTCCGGAAACAGAGGCGGCAGAAGAGTTGCAAGTTAGCCAGTTAAACGAAGAGTTAAAGGTTGAAAGTTCCAACCGACAACCTACAACCTTCGAGACTCTAGAAGTAGCGGTTCAACATATTGAGGATATCTTTGAGAGCCTGCCACCGCTCCAAGCTATCCCTGCAAGCTCTACAGCGGCATCGAAGGCAGACAGTTTAGTTCCTGCGCCAGCAATTCTTAATGAACAGGTTCGCCAATCTGCTGAGCTTACCCCTTCGCGTCGCAACGAAGTTAAGCAAGCATCAGCCTCTAGCCGCCAAGATGAAGCCGTCGTCACGTCTAATCTTTCGGTACGGGTTGACTCAGAGCGACTGGGACGGATGAATAATCTGGTGGGTGAGCTTGCCATCAACCGCAATGGTCTTTCTCTCCAGAATGAGCAACTACAAGACTCAGTACGAGAGCTGCTGAATCGATTTTCCCAAGTTCAGAACCTGGTGGGTGACTTGCGGAAGGTATCAGACCAGATGCTAGTTGCTCCCATCAGGTACAGCGACGGGTCAGGGACTAGGGACTGGGGACCAAGGAGTAGGAAAGAATCTCCTAGTAATCCTTCTTTCTTTACTTCTAAGTCTTTCGCGACGCCCTCTTCAACTGATTTTGATTCCTTAGAATTGGACAACTACGGAGCTTTGCACTCCCGGTTACAAGAGCTGCTTGAAGACATGATGCAGCTTGAAGAATCAGTTGATGATATTGTTCTATTTGCTAGAGCGACTGATCAAAGCCTAGAACAACAGCGACAAATGCTGACTCAGCTGCGGGATGAGCTGATGTGGGCGAGGATGTTACCCCTGGGTGAAGTGCTGCAACGTTTCCCTCGCATGTTGCGCGACCTATCCACCACCTATCGCAAACCCGTCAATCTGAAACTGAGTGGCACAGGTGTTCTGGTTGACAAAGCTGTTCTGGAAAAACTCTACGATCCATTGCTGCACTTGCTGCGGAATGCTTTCGATCATGGCATTGAGTCCCCTCAACAGCGCAGTCAACGAGGGAAACCAGAGCAGGGTCAAATTGAAATTCGAGCCTACCACCGAGGCAGTCAAACCATCATTGAAGTGAAGGATGATGGTCAAGGTCTGAATCTGGAGCGTATTCGGAATCAGGCGCTTGAAGTAGGATTGTTGTCAGCCGAACAACTGGCTACGACTCCCAATAATCGCCTGTTTGAATTAATCTTTGAGCCGGGATTTTCAACGGCGGCGCAGGTGAGTGAGCTTTCGGGACGGGGAGTTGGGCTAGATGTTGTGCGCTCCCAAATGCGATCGCTAAAAGGCACAATTACCGTCAACTCTTCGTCCGGACAAGGTACCAGTTTTACCCTACGTCTTCCGTTAACGCTGACGATTGCTAAATTACTCGTCTGCTTTGTTGGCTCTTCTGCTCTAGCAATGCCATCCGACAGTATTGAAGAAATTGTCAATCCCAAAGCCGAGCAAATTAAACAAAACGGGTCACAGCGCTTCTTGCACTGGCGGGGACAACTTGTTCCCACGTATCGACTTGCTAACCTGTTGAACTATGCTTGTCCTTTACCAGAAACCTCTGTCAGTAAAGCGTTGATCTCAGTACCTTCTCCTGAGAGTTGGTCTCCCCCCATGCTGATACTCAAGCAGGAGCAAAACTTTCTAGCATTAGAAATCGATCGTCTAGTGACTGAGCAAGAACTGGTAATCAAGCCGTTCGGTTCAGCGATCGCGCCCCCTAGTTGTACCTACGGCTGCACCATTTTAGGGGATGGCAGTTTGATTCCCGTGATTGATGGTGCGATCCTCAGCGATCAGCTTTTGGGGCAAAGTACAGAGACAACGGCGATAACGACTGGACTTGGTGGGCAACACATGACGCCGACTGGTTCGCCGAGTATGTCAGCTGCCAACGAAAATTCCTCAGCTAGCCAGACCCCAACTATCATCAAAACCGCTAAAGTTCCTACGGTTCTGGTTGTCGATGATGCTGCCGCCTTGCGACGAACCCTAGCTCTCACCTTGGAAAGGGCAGGTTGTCGAGTCTTGCAGGCACGGGATGGTCGAGAAGCGATCGATCAGTTGCAGGAAAGTTCAAACGTTCGTGGTGTTGCTACCGCTGCACCATCTGTGGAATTGGTAATTTGTGATATTGAAATGCCCAACATGAACGGCTTTGAATTCTTGAGCTATCGTCGCCAAGACTCTGAACTCTCGAAAGTTCCCGTGATAATGCTTACATCCCGCAGTAACGATAAGCATCGATGGTTGGCAATGCAATTAGGCGCTACCGCTTACTTCACTAAGCCCTACCTAGAACAAGATTTCTTAGCGGCAATCAAACAAATCATTGGTCAAAGTGCAGCCGAAAGCCTGCCTGTTCTCCAGCCGACTCTGTAATTACCCTTATTCTGTTGCCATGAACAATCACTTAGTTAATTTACAATCTGACGATCCTGAGCTGTTCAAAGCTCCCCAGACCATACCATCAATCCTGAAACTCATTGTCTTTGGCATGGGCGGTCTCAATCTAGCTTTGCCCATTGAGTCTGTTCACAAAGTGGTTAATCACACGCCTGTTTATAGCAGTGGAGTAGGGTCTGTCGGAGTCGCCCATCTGGGCGATGGTGAAGTCACCGTTGTTGACCTGTATCGGCGATTTTTCAAAGAAAGCCAAATCAGCGACTCTGAGCCAACGGGTTATCTAGTACTTGTTAAAAATACAACTGGTGAACTTTATGGAGTGCCGGTTGCCGAGACTCCAGTATTAATGGAGGTGCCATCCTCCCTAATCCGCGTCCTACCAGAATCGTATCGTCGTTCTGATACGATAGAAGTCGCCAGTCATGTTGCTGTTATTCCCCAGGAAGTAGCACCCCTTACTGTTTTTTTACTGGATGTTGATCTCCTACTGCCAATCTTCAAAGAACTCACAGCAGCTAAATCCTAATTGCCTGGGTCTTCAGTTGAATTTTGTTTGATAGGTTCATTGAGCTTGCGCTTCTGAGTAGACTTCGCTTAAGGGGAGCATGTCATCTTTGTTAGCCCTCATCCCCCAGCCCCTTCTCCCATGGGGAGAAGGGGAGCAAGATTTTAAAGTCCCTCTCCCCGTGGGAGAGGGATTTAGGGTGAGGGCTGTTCGTTCACTTGCAAAGGTGACATACTCCCAGGGCAAAGTCTCCTTAATTTTGCCATGTGACGCTTCAAGGTGCAGAAGCTGGGTTCTAAAATATGAGTGTGACGCTTCAAGGTGCGGAATGTGGGTTTATCAGTTGCTATGCCAAAGTCCTCAGTTACGGTAATGGTCAAACTTTTCGCCGTCTACCAAGAAGCCTATGGTGTGCCAGAATTAGCCTTAGAATTCCCTACCGAGACGCCGGTGGCAGCGGTGCAAGAGCGCCTGATTGCCGAACATCCAGAACTCGAACAGTGGCGTAACATCACCCGTTTTGGTGTTAATCTCCAGTTTGTCGAGCCAGATACCATCCTCCAAGATGGGGATGAAGTGGTGCTAATTCCACCCGTTAGTGGTGGCTGAACTGAGTCTTGAGCTTAAATAGACGTGCGCTGGTTGATCTCAGACAACGTGATCCCTGTTACCCTAACCACTGCATTAAGAATAATTGGAGATAATTTCTGATTGGTAGTCGGCTTTACAACCAATGGGGATCGCAAGTGCTAGGTTAAGAAGTGTAATAACAAACTCTAGCTTTAGGCAGTTCGGAATTTATGGCTCAAATTTTTGATACCCTACCTTCTGATAGCAAAGATTACATTCTCTGCTGCTATGTGAATGCCACTAGCCAGATTCAAATAGCCAGAATTACGAATATTCCTAACTGGTATTTTGAGCGCGTTGTTTTTCCTGGGCAGCGCCTAGTGTTTGAAGCTATGCCGGAGTCACTTCTGGAGATTCACACTGGCATGATGGCAACGGCGATCCTTTCAGATACGATACCATGCGATCGCTTGATGATAGACGAAAATGGTAATGCCATCGAAGCGCCTAAACCTCAGCCGGTAGTGGAACTTACTGATAAAAAGCAAAATGCGACAACATTCAATAATAAAAATCGCTTAACCGCAGAATCGTTGACACTTGCTACTTCGGCCTAGCTCATCTGTAGAATTGAGAATGTGATAGGGGTTGCTTTTATTTGGCAACCCCTATCTTTATATGATGGAAGGTAAAAGTCAACACACCTAATTTTTGGTGAATAACGCGTGAATTTGCCTTCGTTCCTCTGGCTATGGAAGATAGCCGCCTGGTCAATGGGTTTGTCGCTGTTAGCCTATCTCCTGTTAGGCATCACTGGCAGTATTATGTTCTCTAAACGCCACTCGGAGCGCCCACAACCAAGCGGGTTGCGGATGATGCACTATATTACTGGCTGGGTGATGGTGAGTCTGGTCTTGCTCTTGCTCGCTATCGGCATTGTGGGAACTCTAGGTCATTACGGCAGTCTAGGGCATTCAGGACACTTAGTTGCTGGAGGAGCTGTTGTATTTCTAGTGTTACTTTCAGCGGGAAGTGCAACTCAAATTAGCCCGAGGCAACCTTGGGTGCGAGCCGTTCATGTAGGGACAAACATAGCGCTTTTGGTGGGATTAGCCTGGGTTTCGTTCAGTGGATGGGAGGTCGTGCAGAAATATTTACCCTGAAGGCAGAGGTAGGTTTCTTTCTAAAGCCTGAGAGAAGTTTGCAGGTATGGCAGGTAGTTTAGAGACAGTGCGAAGCTGGGATACTATTATGGGTAGCAGTACTCGTTAACTGGAATAAATCCAAGCATGTTCCCATAAGCACTGTAAATAGAGTCTACTCTGATAAGGTGGAAGGAAGCTTGCTCATTAGAGTCCTTATTGGTCTTCACCCCAAAGTAAGCCCAAAGAGCCTAGTTATTACTTTTGATAATTCTTTCAGATTGACAGACGCAAAACTTTTTCTTTGACTCAGATATGAACAGATTTATTGGATTAATTATCACGGTAGTTGCAGTTGCCGCTCTTGTCGGAGCAGCAATTGGCTGGCGCTTTCCTTTCGGGAGTCGGAGTCGGAGTGCAAATCAACTCGAAACTTCTCCTCAAGAAGCTACGCAAGTTCAGCCAGATAACAGAACAAGGACTCTACGTGCCAACCAGCCAACGACAACAAGGACTGCACCGGCTAATCAGACAACCGCTCAGGCACCTGACGCTACTGTAGATCCAGAAGCGACAGGGACTGCTCAGCCAGTACAATCAAACTCTGACCAGCAAGCCGAATTAGAGTCTAGCGAACCCGTTCCAGCTTTATGGTAGAGTGAGCTTCTTGAGTTTTTAGTTGTTGGTTTATAGTTTCGAGAAAGTAACCAACAACTGCGTAGACGTGTCATTGCACGTCTCAATTTTTTAGTTTAATAATGAACGCAGCAAGTGATATTCTCATCATCGGCGGCGGCGCGATCGGATTGGCGATCGCCGTTGAACTGAAGTTGCGCGGTGCAAAAGTAACCATTTTGAGCCGTGACTTCAAACAGGCATCTACCCTAGCAGCTGCCGGGATGTTAGCTCCTCAGGCGGAAGCGATAGCCCCTAGTCCAATGCTGGACTTGTGCTTGCGATCGCGCTCGTTGTATCCCGAATGGTGCTACAAGCTCGAACAGCTAACGGGTGTCGCGACAGGCTACTGGCCTTGCGGAATTTTAGCAGCTGTGTATGAAGAGGATCGAGACACTCAGGCACAGGTTGCCGACTGGTTAGACCGAGATACGATTCATTTGTATGAAGCGGGTCTAGGTTCCGATGTTGTCGGTGGGTGGTGGTACCCTGAAGATGCTCAGGTAGATAACCGAGCCTTAGCTCAAGCACTGCAACTTGCTGCCCAGGAATTAGGTGTAGACCTCCAGGAAGGAGTTGAAGTCGAAGCCATTGAGCAGCATAATCGCCTTGTCCGTGAGGTGAGAACCTCTGCTGGTGGATTTCAGGCAGACCATTATGTCTTGGCAACGGGTGCCTGGTCTAATGAACTGTTGCCAGTGCCAGTTCGTCCCAAAAAAGGTCAGATGTTATCGGTACAAGCAACTGAAGGGAACCGGAAGACCTTGCCCTTACAGCGAGTACTTTTTGGTTCGGACATTTACCTGGTACCGCGTCGAGATGGGCGTGTGCTAATTGGAGCGACTACAGAGGATGTGGGCTGGATGCCCCATAACACCCCAGCAGGCATTCACTCCCTACTAGCACGAGCGATTCGGTTATACCCCCAATTGCAGGACTGGTCAATTCAGGAGTGCTGGTGGGGATTTCGACCAGCAACACCCGATGAATTACCCATTCTCGGCACTAGTTCGGTAGAAAATCTCACTCTAGCAACAGGTCACTACCGCAATGGCATCCTCCTAGCCCCCGTGACAGCCGTTCTGATTGCCAACTTAATCGATAAGCAAAAGTCTGACCCGCTGCTCGATCATTTTCGCGGCGATCGCTTCTACAATAAACCTTCCCCAGCCCCAGCCAGTCCGATGTTCAGTGTCTCAACCAACTCCAACCGAACACCAGTGTCCCCATCTAATTCCTCCTCACTGCTTGCGCCTCAGGCAACAACTCTGGGGGAACAACCCTCCAATGACACGCTAATCATTGCCGGTCGAACATTTCACTCTCGCCTGATGACGGGTACCGGCAAGTATGACAGCCTTGAACAGATGCAGCAGAGTATTGCTGCAAGCGGTAGTGAGATTGTTACCGTCGCTGTGCGTCGGGTGCAAACTAAAGCACCAGGACATGAAGGACTGGCAGAGGCGCTGGATTGGACGAAACTTTGGATGCTACCAAACACCGCTGGCTGTAAAACGGCTGAGGAAGCCGTGCGAGTGGCGCGATTAGGTCGGGAAATGGCGAAGCTATTGGGGCAAGAAGACAATAACTTTGTCAAGTTAGAAGTAATTCCTGACACCAAGTACTTGCTACCTGACCCAATTGGTACCCTGGAAGCGGCAGAACAACTAGTGAAAGAAGGCTTTGCGGTTTTGCCTTACATTAATGCCGACCCTTTATTAGCCAAACGCCTAGAAGAGGTGGGATGTGTGACAGTGATGCCCTTGGGTTCCCCGATTGGTTCGGGACAGGGAATAAAGAATGCGGCGAATATCCAAATCATCATTGAAGAAGCAAATGTGCCGGTGGTGGTGGATGCTGGAATTGGTACGCCCAGCGAGGCAGCTTACTCAATGGAATTGGGGGCAGATGCTTTATTAATTAATAGTGCGATCGCTCTAGCAAAAAATCCAGTGGCGATGGGTAGAGCAATGGGCATGGCAACGGAGGCAGGGCGTCTTGCCTATCTGGCGGGTCGAATCCCGGTGAAAACCTATGCCAGTGCCAGTTCGCCCCTCACCGGCACAATTAATTAACATTAATAGACCTCTTGCAAAAGTCGCAGGCGGGATGGCAAAAGTAGGCTAAGAAATTGTCTGGTATCGTTTACGCACCCGAAGACGGTTTTTATGATGAAAACCTACAGCCGATATACAAGCTGGGAAAACCTGTGAGTATAGGGTAAGAGTGCGATCGCAATCAGACTGGTATGAAAAAGGAGTAGACACACTCAGACTGATAGTTGCTTATTTTTACAAATTATGGTATTGACAGGGACAGTAGGGGCGAACTGTAAAGACCGTGTTGAACGTCAAGGCGATCGCATAAAAAACTGGCAGCGAACTGGTGAACTTAACAGACAGAACCCAGCCTGTCAAAAGGTTGCCAAGAATACTACCCTTAATTAAAGATAACCATTTAGAAAAAATTGACATATGTTTGATGCCCTAGCCGAACGATTAGAAGACGCCTGGAAGAAACTACGGGGTCAGGACAAAATCTCTCAGGCAAATATTCAAGACGCCTTAAAAGAGGTACGTCGCGCTCTGTTATCGGCAGATGTAAACCTGCAAGTCGTCAAAGATTTTGTTGCCGATGTGGAAGCC
>DATNQP010000684.1:0-6608 GCA_036703965.1 Leptolyngbyaceae cyanobacterium | reverse complement strand
AGGGATTATTTTTATCTCTGTGTGGATTGTATACTCCCTCAACATTGCCCTGAATTATTTGATCGGGGCGTGTACAGGTGTGGTTTACTTGAAAATGTTGGCTAGAGACGTTGAGCAGCTGGGCAGGCAAAAACAACGCCTGAGCAAAACTCGGTTTGCTCTGTTTATTGGGCTAATCATAGTAGCAACTCAGTGGGTTCAATTGCAGGTTCTTCCCATTTTTTTGGGATTTCTGACCTATAAAGCCACGCTCATCGTCTACATGGTGCAATCTCTCATGCCACCTGACCGTCACTAGGTCAAGCAAACGAAGAATACTGCACGCATCGATTTCTGGGGAAACTTCCGTCAATGGAAATGCATAGTGTCTTAAACGCCTTTACTTCTTTCCCCCTTGCCAAATTGGAGGTAGGAAATCATTTCTACTGGCAATTAGGCAATTTGAAACTACATGGGCAGGTTTTTCTTACCTCCTGGTTTGTTATCTTACTTCTGGTAGGCGCTTCGATAGCGGCTACTCGAAACATCCAGAGAATTCCCAGTGGCATACAAAATTTTATGGAGTACGCCCTGGACTTTATTCGGGATTTGGCAAAAAACCAGATTGGTGAGAAAGAGTATCGTCCTTGGGTGCCGTTCATTGGCACACTGTTTTTGTTCATCTTCGTGTCAAATTGGTCAGGTGCTCTAATTCCCTGGAAGCTAATTAGGATACCAGGAAGTGAGCTAGCGGCTCCAACCAATGACATCAACACAACTGTAGCGCTAGCGTTACTGACTTCTCTAGCGTACTTTTACGCAGGTTTTAGTAAGCGGGGTTTGGGTTACTTTGCCAAGTATATTGAGCCGACGCCCATCCTACTACCCATCGCGATTTTAGAAGATTTCACCAAGCCCCTTTCACTGAGTTTCCGTCTGTTTGGCAACATCCTAGCTGATGAACTCGTGGTAGCGGTGCTGGTGCTGCTAGTTCCCCTGTTTGTACCTCTGCCGGTGATGGCTTTAGGCTTGTTTACTAGCGCCATTCAAGCTCTAGTTTTTGCAACCTTAGCCGCTGCTTACATTCATGAGGCTTTGGAGGGACACGGTGGTGAAGAGCATGAGGAGCATTCTTAAACGCCCTCAGTCAAGGTCATGAGTGAGTTTTGAATTCTGAATGAAAAATCATTAGCTCAAAACTTAAAACTCAAGACTCTTTGTTGTTTGTTGTGTACTTAAAGTAAGGAAAATCATCATGGATCCATTAGTTGCTGCTGCTTCTGTTATAGCTGCTGCCCTGGCAATTGGTTTAGCTGCAATTGGCCCTGGCATTGGTCAAGGTAATGCGTCGGGTCAAGCGGTTGAAGGAATTGCCCGTCAGCCAGAAGCAGAAGGCAAAATTCGCGGTACCCTGCTGTTAACCTTGGCGTTTATGGAATCCCTTACCATTTATGGTTTGGTGATTGCCCTCGTTCTGCTGTTTGCCAACCCCTTCGCCTAGTAATCACCCTTGAGCGCTTAGACTACTTTCAGCTGAGTCTGGGCGCTCTTCTTAGCAACCGCTTTCAATGCTGATTAGCTGACCCAAATGTTATAGGAAATGGGTCTTGAAATTATGACACACTGGACAATTTTGCTAGCTGTCGAAACCGCCGAAACCGCTGCAAAAGAAGGGGGGTTGTTTGATTTTGATGCCACCCTGCCTTTAATGGCGTTGCAATTTTTAATATTGGTGGCGGTGTTGAATGCGGTTTTCTATAAACCATTGACCAAGGCAATTGATGAGCGGGATGACTATATCCGCAAAAACCTGTTGGAAGCGCGTGAACGAATAGCGAAGGCTGAGAACCTGGCAAAGCAGTATGAGCAGGAGCTAGGAGAAACTCGCCGTAAGTCTCAAGCAACAATCGCGGCAGCACAAGCGGATGCCAAGAAAATTGCTGCTGAGAAAATGGCTCAAGCTCAAGCTGAAGCTCAGGAGCAACGAGTACAGGCTGGGAAGGAGATTGACCAGCAAAAAGCCGAAGCGTTTGCGTCACTTGAACAACAAGTGGATGCCCTCAGCCGCCAGATTTTGGAGAAACTGTTGGGAACCACACTGGTCAAGTAGAGTAAGTGGTTTAGGAAACTCCTTTCAAACCGCTTTGGCAGTAGTCTTGACTCTCTAGCCTATTGCGGTCGAAGAAGGATAACTTAGGTAAGCCAGCCTTGACATAGAAAAAGGCAGGCGATTCTCTACTACAACGGGCAAAACTTTACTTTACAAGGAGTTATAGAGTTGCCCGTTGTGGTGGAGTGAGAAAATAGACCTAACTCAACATCAACTTGTCAATTGCAACGTTTTTTGCATCATCTTATTTTTTGCCGTGGTACACCAATCAACGTACTAGCAATTCTCAATCTTCGCAGTTGTATATGGTTATTATGGGTACTTTCTCGTTTCTAGCTACCGCAGCGGCAGAGGTTGCAGCGGAAGGAGGTTCGGAAGGTGGGTTTGGTCTAAATTTTGACATTTTAGAAACTAACCTGATTAACCTTTCGATTATCATTGGCGTACTATTTTTCTTTGGGCGTAAAGTAGTAGCTAACACCTTATCAGAGAGACGCTCAAAAATTGAAGAAGCCGTTCAAGATGCTGAAAAACGGCAGAAGGCGGCAGCGGCTTCCTTAGCAGATGCCCAGCAGAAGTTGGCAAAAGCTCAAGCCGAGGCGGAAAAAATCCGGGCGGCGGCAGAAGAAAATGCACAGGTAGCAAGAGCCGCCGTTTTAGAAGCTGCTGCTAAAGATGTCGAACGCATGAGAGAAACTGCTGTTCAGGATTTAAACACAGAACGGGAACGAGCGATCGCCGACCTTCGTCAGCGAGTTGCCGCTCTGGCGATGCAGCGAGTCGAATCCCAACTGAGAGACCACTTAGATGACTCCGCTCAACAACAATTAATTGACCGCAGCATCGCATTAATGGGAGGTGGCTCATGAAAGGTAGTCTCTTGAGTTCAGAGGTATTGGAGCCTTACGCAGAAGCGTTAATGTCTTTGGCTCAATCAAACGACCTCACACAGCGCTTGGGTGAAGATGTTGCCGCCTTGCTGAACCTACTGGAAGAATCAGGCGAGTTACGGCAGTTTTTAGCTAGTCCCGTAGTGAGTGCCGAAAACAAGAAAGCTGTATTGCAACAGATTGGTGGTGAAGAACTTCACCCCTTCATGAAGAATTTCTTGAAGATTCTGGTGGATCGGCGGCGCATCATTTTTTTGGAAGGAATTTGCAAGCATTACCAAGCTCTCTTACGGAAGTTGAATCAGGCCGTTCTGGCTGAAGTGGCTTCAGCGGTAGAGTTGACAGACGCGCAGAAACAGTCGGTTCGTGAGAAAGTCATCGCGATGACTAGTGCCAATCAGGTAGAACTAAATACGAAAATTGACCCAGATTTAATCGGTGGTGTCATCATCAAAGTAGGCTCTCAGGTAGTCGATGCTAGTCTGCGAGGGCAACTACGGCGCATTGGTCTGCGCCTGAGCAGTGCAACGTAAGTTGGTTATTGGTTATTGGTTATTGGTTATTAGTTAGACAGAAAACGACTAATAACAACAAATAACAAACAACAAACACCGAACAACAAACAACGAACAACTAATCATGATCAGCATTAGACCCGACGAAATTAGCAGCATTATTCGCCAGCAAATTGAACAATACGACCAAGATGTAAAGGTTTCCAACGTTGGCACCGTCTTGCAAGTGGGTGATGGTATTGCCCGGATTTATGGACTTGACAGGTGCATGTCTGGGGAATTGGTCGAGTTTGAAGATGGCGAAGTTGGCATTGCCCTAAACTTGGAAGAAGACAATGTGGGAGCCGTGCTGATGGGTGATGGTCGCGGCATCCAGGAAGGGAGTACCGTGAATGCCACCGGCAAGATTGCCCAGGTTCCAGTGGGAGACGCGATGATTGGTCGCGTAGTGGATGCTCTGGCTCGTCCGCTTGATGGGAAGGGAGAGATTCAGACAACCGAATCGCGTCTAATCGAATCCATGGCTCCAGGGATTATTGCGCGGCGTTCTGTGTATGAACCCATGCAAACCGGTATTACCGCCATTGACGCGATGATTCCCATTGGACGGGGTCAGCGGGAGTTGATTATTGGTGACCGACAAACTGGTAAGACTTCAATTGCGGTTGACACCATCCTCAACCAAAAAGAAGAAGATGTTATTTGTGTCTATGTCGCCATTGGTCAGAAAGCTTCTACCGTTGCCAATGTGGTGAAGGTTCTTGAAGATCGGGGGGCATTAGATTACACGATTGTGGTTGCAGCGAATGCGAATGACCCCGCCACCCTTCAGTACCTGGCTCCTTACACGGGTGCAACCCTTGCCGAATACTTCATGTACAAAGGTAAGGCGACGCTGGTCATTTATGATGACCTCTCCAAGCAAGCTCAAGCTTATCGCCAAATGTCGCTCTTGCTACGCCGTCCACCGGGGCGTGAAGCGTATCCAGGAGACGTTTTCTACCTGCACTCCCGCTTGTTGGAACGGGCAGCGAAGCTGAGCACAGAACTGGGTGAAGGTAGCATGACCGCCCTGCCGATTATCGAAACCCAGGCAGGGGACGTTTCAGCATACATTCCCACCAACGTGATTTCGATTACGGATGGTCAAATCTTCCTGACTTCAGACCTATTCAACTCCGGCTTGCGACCGGCTGTTAACCCCGGTATTTCGGTATCACGGGTGGGTTCTGCCGCACAAACCAAGGCAATGAAGAAGGTTGCCGGTAGATTGAAGTTAGAACTGGCGCAGTTTGATGACTTGGCAGCTTTTGCTCAGTTTGCCTCTGATTTGGACCAAGCAACGCAAAACCAACTGTCACGGGGTCAGCGTTTGCGGGAAATTTTGAAGCAACCCCAGTACTCACCCTTGGCTGTTTTCGAGCAAGTGGCAATTGTCTACGCCGGTTTGAATGGTTATCTGGATGACCTGGCTGTTGACAAGATCACCAGTTTTACCAGGGGACTGCGGGAGTACTTGAAAACCAGCAAGCCGAAGTATTGTGAGATTGTTCGCCAGGAAAAGCAGCTAACTGATGAAGCAGAAAGCATTCTGAAGGAAGCGATCACAGAATACAAGCAGACCTTCCTGGTATCGGTGTAATTGGTTGTTAGTTCTTGGTTGTTGGTTGTTATGACTTGTCTCAACAACCAACAACAAATAACAAAAAACAAACAACAAATGAAAAAATTATGCCTAATCTAAAATCAATTCGCGATCGCATTCAGTCGGTCAAAAACACCAGGAAAATTACAGAGGCAATGCGCCTCGTTGCCGCTGCCAAAGTACGTCGTGCTCAAGAACAAGTAACTTCCACTCGTCCCTTCGCTGACCGTTTGGCACAAGTTCTCTACGGCTTACAGAACCGTCTGCGGTTTGAAGAGGCTAATCTGCCCCTACTCAGGCAACGGGACGTCAAGTCGGTCGGCTTGCTCGTTATCTCAGGCGATCGCGGTTTGTGTGGCGCTTACAACAGTAACGTCATCCGCCGCGCCGAAAACCGTGCTAAGGAACTACAGAAGGACAATATTGACTACAAGTACATCTTGGTAGGACGCAAATCCCTCCAGTACTTCCAACGCCGCGACCAGCCGATGGCTGAAAGCTACACAGGCTTGGAACAGATTCCCACAGCATCAGAAGCATCAATGATTGCTGACGAATTGCTGTCCCTGTTCCTCTCAGAATCCGTAGACCGCGTTGAGTTGGTTTATACCAAGTTTGTCTCCTTAATTAGTTCTCGACCAGTGGTTCAAACCTTACTACCACTAACGCCGCAAGGACTAGAACCAAAAGATGATGAAATCTTCCGGTTGACGACTCGTGGGGGCAACTTTGAGGTGGAACGGGAGACAATCACAACTACAGCCCGTCCCTTCCCCCGTGACATGCTTTTTGAACAAGACCCGGTGCAAATTCTTGACGCGCTCTTGCCACTGTATCTGAATAACCAGTTGCTACGGGCACTGCAAGAATCAGCCGCTAGTGAACTTGCCGCCCGGATGACAGCGATGAACAACGCCAGCGACAACGCTAAAGACCTGGTGGGTAAACTCACGCTGTCTTACAACAAAGCGCGCCAAGCCGCCATTACTCAGGAAATCCTGGAAGTCGTCGGTGGTGCTGAAGCACTAGGTTAGATTCACTTTATTAAGTACAATCCTGAATGCGTCTGAGGCAACTCAGGCGCATTTTGTTGGCTATTCGACTTCAGAGGACTTTAGATGATGGGGTTTAGTTTTGGGATGAAAAGTGATAATTTTTAGCCCTACATGGGGCGGTAAAATGAGCCAGTCAACGTCCAGTTCCCATTTGAGGGATTTGGAGTGTTCAGCCCAAAACTTGTACGATGCCTAAGACTTACACTGTCGAAATTCACCATCAAGGCACTACCCATACTATAGAAGTGCCAGAAGATCAAAAAATTCTCCAGGCTGCTGATGCAGCTGGTATAGACTTACCTAATTCCTGCAATGCCGGAGTTTGTACCACCTGTGCCGCGCAACTCCTAGAAGGAACTGTCGAGCAAAGCGAGGGCATGGGTATCAGTCCAGAACTTCAAAATGAAGGTTATG
>DATNQP010000683.1:0-6133 GCA_036703965.1 Leptolyngbyaceae cyanobacterium | reverse complement strand
GCAAGCCCTTACAAAAAACTCTAAGTCTACTTTTGTAAACAAATAATCAACCATGCCTGATTCAATCAAAAATCAAATTACAACTGACATTGAGAAAGCCAAAGAAGAAGGAAAGTTACGCTCAGAGCGGATTAGAGAAATTGTTAAGTCTGCGGTATCTCAAGCAACTTCCGAACTCAAGGAAGGCTCTGGAGAGATTCGTTTGATTGTTAAAGAAGCTGTTACCGCAGTAATTGATAACCTTAAAGAAAAAGGAGGAGAAATTAAGGAGGAAGTTACTGCCTCTATTGAGGGTGCTATTCAAGGTGTTAGTAGTTCCAGACGGCAAACCATTGTTAAAAATCATGCAGAAGTTAAACAGCTTCAAGCTCAAATAGATGCTGAAGAAATCGAACTTCAGGAGCAGATTGATAAGGCGCTAACTGACATTGAAGATACAGGTAATACTACATCTCCTCATGTTAAAACTTCAATTGAAGCGGCTATCAATGCTATCAAGGACAGCGAAGAAGTCGCTTTAATGCAGAAGCGTTATGCTCAACTTCAAGCTCAAATAGCTGTCATACAAGCTAACTTGGCGGCCCGCTACGGGGGGCATGATGATGAGGTGAAGAAGCATTTAGATGATGCTAAGACTTGGTATGATCGCGCTCAGATTCAAGCTGAAACTGTAGCTGGAAATGTCAAGCAAAAGAGTTCAGAATTTGAAACTAAATTAGGTGAGGCTGGTGGAGCGATTGCAAGAAGAGAGCAGCGAGTTAAGCAGCTGTTAAAAGAATTGTGGCAAACGGTAACTCATATGTCTCATGATAAATAATCTCCCACTCGTTTGGAGAGTCTGGAAGATTAGAAGCTTATTAGCAAAACTCAAAACTTAGCCAGTCCTGAAGAGTTTCCAGGACTGGCTAATCTTACTAACAGTGTTATCAAATTATACAGAGAGAATAGTTAAGACAGGCTCTGAAGGCAAATACAGTATCTAAACCGTTTTTAGTAGCTACCTTCCCCCCTACCTAGTTCTCTAGCAACTTTTTCTTCATGCTTAACGATTACCCAGAGGGCATGAATACTACCAGGCAGCCAACCCAGGAGCGTTAGTAAAACATTAATCAAAAGAGTGAATCCAAATCCCTCTGTCATGAATACGCCTACGGGAGGCAGAAGGATGCCAAGGATAATTCGGAACAGATTCATAGCGTTTGCCTTGTTGGTTTCTAAACTTACTTTGATTCCATTGTCCTGAATAACTTAGCTACTAGCCTCCATCCTAAGGATTATTCATTATCCAATTTTGACTTTTATAACGAACTAAGTAAATGGGTGGAAGTCAACAAAAATTAAAACTTAAACGGTCAGAAGATCTATCCGTGTAGAGAGGTCGAATACTGGCTGATTTCAGAACATGGATATAGTTGAAACCAAATAGTAACTTGCTGTTTGTAAATTTGAGGAAAAATCTATGATGGGAATGTTTTTTATTTGGATAGCCACGGCGCTAAGTTTACTGGTTGTTGACTTAGTGGTTCCAGGTGTTAATATTGCTACATTTCCAGCAGCTTTAATTGCTGCCCTTTCAATCGGGTTGGTTAATTCATCGGTGAAGCCAATTCTCTCTGCCCTGTCTCTCCCACTAAATTTCTTAAGCTTGGGACTGTTTTCAGTGGTGGTTAATGGTATCTGCTTTTGGCTAGCTGGGGTTTTAGTCCCTGGATTTAGCGTACATGGGCTGCTAGCTGTCATCCTAGGGCCAATTGCTCTATCGTTTGTCAATACATTCATAAGCCAGTACTTTGCTGAAAAACATCCTGAACTCAGCACAGCTGCCAGTTACCCTGAGCTTAAGGCTGAAGAGTAATCTGACTGAGCAACCAGAACTATCAAATAAAGCGATCGCAAGGAGTCAGTAAAGCTCCTTGCCCTTTTTTTGTCTTCAACACCCCACGGTACTGAATTAGACCAAAACCACAGGATGTTCAAGGGAACGTTAAATTAAAAATCCGAAAAGTGGCGGATGAGTTCTGCAACTGACCAAGCTTGCGCGATCGCACCCTGAGCTGTATGATGCGGGTTGCCATCAAAAATTTCGGAAATCGAGCCAAGACAGGCTTGCTGTTGGATGTGATCGAGCCAAGGTTGCCAATCACAAGGAACGGGTTCTGTCTCGTAGAAGCGTTTCCAAGCCCGGATAAACGGTCCAATCAGCCAACTCCAAACGGTACCCTGATGGTAAGCCCTGTCACGATGCAGGCGATCGCCGCTATAGTAACCCATGTAATCTGGGTCAGCTGGATCGAGACTTCTCAGACCGTAAGGGGTCAGGAGGCGATCGCGTGCCACCCGCAATACCCGCCGTCCTTGAGCCTTAGCAAATCCGCAATGATACAGTGAGAGTGCTAGAACGGCATTGGGGCGAATCCGGGCGTCCGGTCGGTCATCTGGCTCAATCGTGTCGTAGAAGTAATTGAGTTGTGGATTCCAAAACTTTTGCAAGGACACCTTCACCTTTTGCATCTGCTGGGTATAGTGTCGAGCATGGTGCAGAAGACGCACCCGATCAACAACCGCACCGATGACCATTTTTTCAGTCCACTGGCTGAGCCAACATAACGCCGAGTACCAAAGAGCGTTGATTTCTACAGGTTTTCCCCGGCGGGGGGTCACCGGCTGACCGTCGATTACAACGTCCATCCAGGTGATTGCAACATTCGGAGCATCCCAGATCAGTAGTCCATCGGCGGCGTCAACCCGGATATTGTAGAGGGTGCCAGCTGTAAAGGCTTTGTAGATTTTCCGCACTACGGGATATTGCTGAATCAAAAAGTCCCAATCCTGGGTAGCCTCCAGGTAAAGCCCTAGGGTTTCCATCCACCATAGCGAAGCATCAATACTGTTATAGATGGGTTCGTCTCCAGCATCAGGAAAGGTATTGGGAATCAAGCCATCACGACAATAGCTCCCAAAGGTTTTGAGCAATCCCCTAGCCTCTTGAAAACGCCCAGTCGCCAAAGCCAGTCCCGGTAGAGCAATCAGCGTATCGCGTCCCCAGTCGTTGAACCAGGGGTAACCAGCAATCACCGTTGGACCATCAATGGAGGAGCGGTAGGTAATAAATTGATCGCCCGCTCGCAATAACTGACGCCAAATGCTCTCTCGCTCACTCTCCACAGCTACTGGCGCTAGAGCATACAACTGGCTTTGTCGTTCTTGCTCTGTTTGCAGCGCCTGCTCAAATGACTGGGAATTCAGCTCAGGTTGTGCCGATTCAGACCCTCCCACCCTCGCTTCTAAAGTAACGGATTCTCCTGGATGCAAAAGGACACTCAGGTAGCCCGGACTGTAGAGGTCTTCCTTGTCGCCCAAGCCCCGCCGCCTTTCCTCTGGATAGTAATAATCCCAGTACCAAACTCCTTCCGGTTGATAATGGCCAGCACTCCAGCGCAACTGCCAAGGCATGCCAACTTGACCAGCACGGCTTGCTTGGAGGTAGATTTGCTGATATCCCACTACTTGAGAGAAGTGTAACTCTTCAGTCGCTGATTGCTGGTGGTGAAAGTCGCGATCGCCTATCAGCGGTCGTAGCCTTAGTGTCGCCACCTCGCTGCCTTCATATCGATATTGAATCAAGATGCGATTACAAAATTGGGTTTGGTGGGCAAGAGGAAGATCTACGCTCTCACCTGTGCCCAATACCCTCTCCTCTCTCCCCTCGTCCTCCAGCAATCCATAAGGCATCACTAACTGCCGCGTCAACTGCCAGTTTTGCTGACCCCAAATCCAGGTTGGAACTGGCTCTATTGCAAAAGAGCGGAGTAGTCGGTAACCCAAGGGGTCAATCTGACCGCTTCTCCAGAAATTCGTTGAGAGCGCCCAGACGTCTCCTGCCACTTCCAAACTGGCATCAAGATGAGATAGCAATAGGGTACGGCGTCCGGGTGGCTCAAGGGCTGCGATTAACCAGCCGTGATAGGTGCGAGTGCGAGCATCACAAACTGTACCACTGGCAAAACTCCCTAAGCCATTGGTTAGGAGCCATTCTCGCGTATCTAAATTATTCACGATCAAAGAGATATCAGCCCTGCATGCTCAGTCTACGGTTTCCTCCGACGTATCACAATGGCTGAGGCAAAGGACGAAGCGGCTCATACTCAAAATCGTTATGAGTATGATATAGTTGTAACAGTTCGTAAATTATCAGTTTTTGTCAGCATGCGTAAGGTTGCAATAACTTTACCGTCGATCTATAGCGAACGTATACGCCACAAAATTCAAGGAGAACAACTTCATGAGTAGCCCGACAGAAGGATGTCTGCGGGTGGGCCAACAAGCCCCCGACTTTACTGCTACCGCTGTAGTCGATCAAGAGTTCAAAACGATTAAACTGTCTGACTATCGTGGCAAGTATGTCGTCCTATTTTTCTATCCGCTTGACTTCACATTTGTCTGCCCTACTGAAATTACAGCATTTAGCGATCGCGCAGAAGAATTCAAAGCACTCGGCACCGAAATCCTCGGCGTCTCTGTAGACAGCGAATTCTCTCACCTCGCCTGGATTCAGACAGACCGCAAATCTGGTGGTGTCGGCGACTTGAACTATCCTCTGGTTGCCGATCTCAAGAAAGAAATCAGCACCGCCTACAACGTCCTCGACCCAGAGGCAGGTGTCGCTCTGCGTGGCTTGTTCATCATTGATAAAGACGGTGTCATCCAACACGCTACCATCAACAACCTGTCTTTTGGTCGCAATGTAGACGAAACCCTACGTACCTTGCAAGCGATTCAATACGTTCAATCTCATCCAGACGAAGTCTGCCCAGCGGGTTGGCAACCGGGTGACAAGACGATGGTTCCTGACCCTGTCAAGTCGAAGGTATTCTTCGCCGCCGTTTAAATTTCAGCTGACGCCTCAGTCTTTGTGGGGGCACGATAATATCGTGCCCTTTCAGCGTGTTAGGGCTGTTGACCTATTGTTAAGGAGGATTTAACACTAATGCTAACTTCCAATGACTTTAGTGGTTTACTCAATGAGCGATTCTTCCGCAATTTTTTGCCAGTACCAGCAACCAACCCTCTAAAACTGGGACAAACAACCCCTAACTTTGAGCTGCCTGATATCACTAATAACCGTCAGCTCAGGCTATCCAATTATCGGGGAAAGCAACCGATTCTCCTGGCTTTTACCCGCATCTTCACTGAAAAACAATACTGCCCCTTTTGCTTTCCTCACATCAAAGCGATGAATGAGAACTATGAGCGCTTCATCGAGAAGGGCGTTGAGGTGTTGATGATTACGAGTACGGACACAAAAGCAAGCCAACACGTTGTCAAAGACCTAAGTTTAAAGATGCCCCTGCTGAGCGACCCAAGCTGTAATATCTTTCAAGCCTATGAAGTCGGTCAGGCACTGGGGGCACCCCTACCGGCTCAATTTCTGCTCGACAGTAGTGGAAAACTCCGCTTTAAACACCTGTTCTCTTTCCTATCTCATAATGCCGAAGTTGATACGCTGCTAGATGCGATCGCACAGTTATAACCCACATTCGGTCGTTTCTAAGTCAGTTTAGAGAATTTTCGCACCAGTTGCCTTGGAGGCTCAACTCCCTCCTGAAAATGTGACAACAGTATTCATCGCTACTCACGCTCCTCTATCTGAGCGATCGCATCCTTAGGCTCCACATCATACCAAATCCGGGTTTTATACCCCCTTTTTCACCAACCCCCATAACCTTGTAGAGACGTTCCGGTGGAACGTCTCTACGACTATTGTTTGGGATTTGGCTTATTATCTACCACTTAAAGTGTCTATTTCTGCTTGCAGATTCAATCTTGCTTGTACTTCTAAACTCAAAAATAACTGATTTGTAAAATAAATTCTTTTCCGCTGCAAAAAATTTTGTAAAACTTGTTTCCTACAAGTTCGATATTCATCATCAGACACCCAAGAATATTCTCGACGAATTGCTTGAGCATAACTTTCATATTCTAACTTTGGTGCTCCAAGAATAGCTAAATCTGCATCCAGGAAAATTTGACTGTCAAGGTTCCCTGGGGAGGGTTGATGATTTTTGGTATCAAGAATCATGGTAGTGACCTGAGCAATGACAGTCATTGGTATTTTGAGCTGACTTAATCTATA
>DATNQP010000682.1:0-9042 GCA_036703965.1 Leptolyngbyaceae cyanobacterium | reverse complement strand
TTGGGGAGTGTGGAAATTCGATTTGAGGCGATCGCGGTTGATATCTATACTCAGCGCGAGAGCCACAAGGTGACAGTTGATTGTGTGGTTATTCCCCCGGACTTGCCTAGCCTCTCTCTAGATGAGTTTGAGGCTTAATCTAAGATAAGCGATCGCTATCTTCGATTCTTGCTGATGCAGCGAGAAGCCTGCTGAATTAAAGAGATATGAATGCTTCTTCAGAGATTCCCCTCAGCTTCGTGCTGGGGGTTTTTTGCTTGATGTGCGAATAGGGTCTGATACCAAATTGCATTCATACGTAGTAGATTCATTTTCTCCGCGTCCCCGCGTCCCCGCGTCCCCGTGTCTCCGTGTCTGTCTCAACTACTAACTACTATGTTTGAACGCAACTGCGTATGAAGCATAGGAAAGAAGACCTATCCCCTATGACTAGCGGTGTAGTGCATTCAACCAAAGAATCGCTATAGAAAGTCTGCCTTAGGATGCAGGTTTAGTAATAGTATCTGCTCTAACGTTAAAGCAATATCTAAAACTTTTTTTGTGAAGGTGAAGAAGTTCTATCACTTCATTCCAAGCTTTCACAAACGTTAGTTTTTGAATTCAACCAGCCGTCTTAAAAGAGGAATAAATTTGTGTTTTTTCACAAAAAAGAACTGATTGCTAAGTCTATAAATGTGGATACACCTAATCCTCACTTTGCCCAACTTTTGCTAGAGCAATTTGGAGGAGCAACCGGGGAGCTTTCTGCTGCGTTGCAATACTGGGTGCAGTCTTTCCATGTAGAAAATCCTGGCATTAAAGACATGCTTCAGGATATTGCGATTGAAGAGTTTAGCCATCTGGAAATGGTTGGTAAGCTCATTGAAGTTCACACCAAGAATGTTGACCAAACAGAGGCATTCCAAAGTACGCTATTTGCCGTGCGGGGAGTGGGACCACACTTTTTAGATAGCCAGGGTAGCGCTTGGACAGCCGCTTACTTGAATGAAGGAGGCGATGTCGTGCGTGACCTGAGGGCTAATATTGCTGCTGAAGCTGGCGCTCGTCAAACTTACGAGCAGTTGATTAAGTTGGCACCGGATGCAGGAACGAAAGATACGTTAGTGCATCTGTTGACTCGTGAAGTCTCCCATACCAAGATGTTCATGAAGGCACTGGAGTCACTGGGTAAGCTAACTGACCCCTTCTTTGGTAATATCCAGCCTGATCAAACTGTAGACCTATACTACAACTTGTCTACAAATGGGAAGGATGAGCGTGGTCCGTGGAACTCGGACGAGAACTTCAATTATGTTGCTAATCCGGGGCAGGATTAGAGCATAATTAAAGGTTTATAAAAACTAAGAGAAACGGTAAGAGTCAGGGGGTTGCAACCCCCTGGCTTAATTTTTAATTTTCCTGTCGGCACTCAATTAGAAACACTTGATACAGAATGTCTGTGATTAGAACGATACACTTATTTATAAATAAAAATTTTCAAATATCGCGTTGTCATTGTCATCTACTTATCTATTGATATCTCATGGGAGTCGCGACCCGCGTCCCCAGCAGGGTATGGAAAAACTGGCTGAGCTGGTACGTGCTCAGCTAGCAACTCAGGATACGCTCTGGACGCGGACACTCAGCGATCGCCAAACGTCTTTACAGGCGAAGCGCTTTTCGCAACTGCCGGAGGCTGAAAAAACAGTCAGAAGAGCGATGCTGGTTAGCAGTGCTTGGTATCCGCTAGTAGGTACAGCAACTTTAGAGCTAGCTGATGCACCCTTGCATGAGCAAATCCGGCAATTTGCCAGTGTTACTTTATCAGCTGGCTGCGATCGCTTGCAGTTGTTGCCTCTATTTCTGCTGCCGGGAGTGCATGTGATGGAGGATATTCCCAGAGAAGTGACACTGGCTTTGGCAAGTTTAGGTCAAGCAGTGGTGATCAACCAGCAACCTCACTTAGGCGCTCACCCCGATTTGGGACGAATGCTTGGAAGCCAGCAGGCAATGGTAGATGCTGATGCCAAGATTTTGTTATCTCACGGAACGCGCCGTGTTGGGGGTAATGCTCCGGTAGAGGCTGTGGCTGCTGGGCTGGGGGCTGTCGCCGCTTACTGGTCGGTAAAACCGACGCTGGAGGAGCAGCTTTTCGTTTTAGCAGGCGCTGGTCACAAGCGGATTGCGATTTTGCCTTATTTTCTTTTCTCTGGGGGAATTACCGATGCGATCGCCCAAAAGGTGGTCGGTCTACAAGAGCAGTTTCCCGAACTGGAACTGAAGCTTGGCGAACCGATTGGAGCGAGTGCTGAATTAGCGAATTTAATTGTGGATTTAATTGAGGATAAATGAACCACACAGGTGCAGAGACTGAGGAGAAGAGGTGTTTGGGTAAGGTGTACTTAGTGGGTGCAGGTCCTGGCGATCCGGGGCTGATGACGCTCAAGGGGAAGGGGCTTTTGGAATGTGCAGATGTCGTCATATACGACGCCTTAGTCAGTCCCCAAATTGTAGCGATGATTAATCCCCAGGCCGAAAAAATTGATGCCGGGAAACGCATGGGGCGTCATTCTTTGCTGCAAGAACAGACCACTCAGCTTTTGATCGATAAGGCGCAGACTCATGCCATAGTAGTGCGCCTTAAGGGAGGCGACCCGTTTGTGTTTGGTCGCGGGGGTGAGGAAATGCAAGACTTGGTGCGTGCTGGTGTGTCTGTGGAAGTGGTACCAGGGGTAACGTCTGGAATCGCTGCACCGGCTTATGCTGGGATTCCTTTAACTCACCGTGATTACAGTTCCTCAGTAACATTTGTAACGGGTCACGAGTCGGCGGGAAAGTATCGACCAAAAATCAATTGGGGAGCGATCGCCCACGGTTCAGAAACAATAGTAATTTATATGGGCGTTCACAATCTCCCCTACATCATTGCCGAACTCTCTAGCGCTGGGTTGAGTGCCGAAACACCAGTAGCACTGATTCGCTGGGGGACTCGACCAGAGCAGGAAGAATTAATTGGCACCTTAGGGACAATTGTGGCGCAGGTGGAAGCGGCTCAGTTTGGTGCCCCGGCGATCGCGGTAATTGGGGATGTAGTTCAGTTGCACAGTCTTTTATCAGCTGCTCAGGCATTTAAAAGACCAAATTTAGTTTGAGCTATTTCCGCAAGCAGCCCCGCGCTCTATGCCCTAGCATGAGCGTCGGGAGTATGTCACGTAGAGACCCTTTCCTGCGAACGGCGGGCATAGCTGATGCCTAGAAGGAGGATGAACAGCACCACTGCCGGGATACTCTGTGGCCCTTCGCCTGTCTTGAGATGCATGAATACACAACCAGCCATTAAGATGCCAAGTGTGACGGCTCCCGGTAGCGTGGTGCGTGGAAAAATCAGAAGTCCCGCCCCGACAATTTCAGCCACGCCCACAAAAAGACGGAACCAGGTGGGAAACCCCCATTTAGAGAATTGTTCTACGAGTGGTTCGGCACCCGTAAGCTTTAAGGTTCCAAACATCAAGAAAGCCGCCGCCAACAAAGTTGTGATACTCCACAAGGCAATTTTCTTAGCTCTGTTCAGTTTTGTCATACAGTAACCTCCGCTTGAAATCTGAGTTCACTGGGAGTGGATAGTGTATAGACTCAAAAGACATGCCCAATGATGTGAAAAAAATACTTCATTATGTGCCGATTACTTGGCTACATTGGCCCGCCAATTCAACTTGACCATTTATTGTACAAACCGGAACATTCACTAATTGTCCAGAGTTACCAACCGAGGGAGATGACTTCTGGTGTAGTTAATGCCGATGGATTAGGAATCGGCTGGTACCATCCTGAGACTCAGGTTAACCCCTTCACCTACAAAAACACGCTGCCGATTTGGAATGATATTAACCTTCCCGAATTGAGTCGCTATGTCCAGTCGGGGTGTGTGCTGGGGTATGTTCGCAGTGCAACAGCTGGTCAAGCACTAGATTTGAGCAACTGCCAGCCGTTTCGAGAAAGTCGCCTTTTATTCATCCATAACGGTTGTATCAGCAACTTCCGAAATAAACTGTATCGACCCATACGCGATCGCCTCAGTGATGAAGTCTACCAGTCTATCAATGGCACCACCGATTCTGAACACATCTTTGCTCTGCTAGTCAATGAATTGCAGGCATTCCCAGATAACAGACTAGAAAAGGCATTACATACCACATTGATGACTCTGACTGCGTTAGCTAAAGACCACCAAGTCAGCTTTTCTGCCAACACGATCATCAGTGATGGACATCGTCTCGTTGCCAGTCGCTATGGACTCGGCACTTCAACTCCTACACTCTACTGGCTGAGGGATGACCCAATGTACCCAGATGCTGTAATTATTGCATCTGAACCGCTGTTTACCGGCAACTGGAACAGCGTCCCGAACAGTAGCATTCTTAGTGTGGGAGAAGACCTTGAAGTTCACATCCATCAATTGTAGAGACGCTCTTGCGTCTGCCATGTATCGGTGTCGTACTGGCACCTTAGCTCTATTTGAAGGAATTGACGATACGACCTTCCGCAGACAAGCACATCCAGAATTCAGCCCCCCAGGGTGGCACCTTGGTCACATTGCATTTACAGAAGCTTACTGGATACTAGAGCGCTGTGCTGAATTACCACCCGTGTTTCCGGAATATCATAAGCTGTTTGCCGCTGATGGCTTGCCAAAGTGCGATCGCGAAAAGCTACCGTCCCTTGCTGAAGTTTGTCATTATCTGGATACAGTCAGAACCCAAGTATTGACCTATTTAGAAACTGCCCCCCTAAATCAGCAAGAACGCCTGTGGCGCTTTTTGATTCAGCATGAGAGCCAGCATTGTGAAACCATTGCTTTTGTTTTGCAATTACAACGCTGGCACCTCTTAGAACGGCATCAGGAGATGTGGGTTAGGGGCCGTGCTGAAAATCTACCCTTCTCCCTTCACCCCCCAGCGGAGATGATTGAAATCCCAGCCGGTGAGTTTGAGATGGGGAACGACTCAATTGACGCCTTGGATAACGAGCGATCGCTCCACCGTGTCTACCTGGATACCTACTGTATTGACCGCTATCCCGTCACCTGTAGACAGTACCGGGTGTTTATGGAGGCAGGGGGCTACCAGAACTCCCACTGGTGGTCTACGGCTGGATGGCAGTGGCTTCAGGAGAATCCGGTACAAGAACCACTCTACTGGTCAGCTGCCCCAACCTGGGACAACCATCCAGTCTGCGGCGTTAGCTGGTACGAAGCCGAAGCCTATGCTCGATTTGTCGGGAAGCGACTGCCGACAGAGGCAGAATGGGAAAAAGCCGCAAGTTGGGATGCTGCTGCTGGGTGTCGTCGTACCTATCCTTGGGGAGAAGCCGAACCGCAAACTCACCGATGTAATCACGACAATGCTGCTAGCAAAACGACAGCCGTGAATGCCTATCCAAGCGGGCAAAGTGCTTATGGTTGTTACGACATGCTGGGCAATGTCTGGGAGTGGACATCGAGCTGGTTCGACGGCTACGAAGGATTTGTAAGCTATCCATACCGGGGCTATTCCCAAGCTTATTTTGACGGACAGCACCGAGTGCTTAAAGGTGGCAGTTGGGCAACCCGCCCGTGGGCGATGCGTTCTAGTTTTCGTAACTGGTATTATCCCGGCATCCGCCAGGTTTTAGCAGGTTTTCGCTGTGCTGGGAGCGTTAATCTATCGTGACGCCATCAGTCTCATCTAATTACCCTTAAGCTTGGCTTTACGCGATCGCAGTACTGTTGGTGGCGAGGAAATAAATCACGGGTTTTAGCCTGAAACATCTGGCTTGCTAGTGTGCTTCAGGCAACTTTGTAATAAAAGTGTGGGGAAGAATTAACGTGAGAAATCTAAATCAAAGTGCAGCTAGTGTTAGCGAAGCATACCGTAAACCTCTCTCCCTACAAGAGGGAGGCTTAGAGATTAAAGAGTTGGTTAATCACAGCGCCCTCTCAGACGCCGAAACCAATGCTGGAAGCGATGTGATCCAAGGGTTAACTCAGAACCCCAAATCTCTACCGCCACGATACTTTTATGATGACCGTGGCTCTCAACTATTTGAACAAATCTGTGAGTTGCCAGAATATTATCCAACGCGGACAGAAACGATGATTCTGCGCCAGTATGCTGCTGAAATTGCCCAGATAACTGGTTGTTGTGAACTGGTGGAACTGGGTAGCGGCAGTTCCACAAAAACCCGCCTTTTGTTGGATGCCTACGACGCTTTAGGATACCCACTACGCTATTTACCGATTGATGTTAGTGCCGGAATCTTAGAAAGCAGTGCGCGGCAGTTGCTCTTTGATTATCCCTCACTTCAAGTTCACGGTTTAGTCAGCACGTATGAGTTGGCACTCCAGCAGCTAACCCCAACTCAGCTACCCAGTCGGATGATTTTTTTCTTGGGCAGTACCTTGGGCAATCTCAATCCCCAAGAGTGTGATGTCTTTTTCTCACAAATCACAGCGGCTTTGGAGGATGGTGAGTATTTCTTACTAGGAGTTGACCTACAAAAGTCGAAACAGTTGTTAGAAGCTGCCTACAACGATAGCCAGGGAGTGACAGCTGATTTTAATCTCAATGTGCTAGAGCATCTAAACCGACGTTTTCAGGGCAACTTCGACACTCAACTGTTTGAACACTGGGCTTTTTACAATGAGCAACTCAATCAGATTGAGATGCATTTGCGGAGTTTGAAAGCGCACACCGTCCGGTTAGAAGCTCTTGACCTCACCGTTAATTTTGAAGCCGACGGAACCATCATGACGGAAATTTCCCGCAAGTTCGACCTGCGCGTCATACAGCAGGAACTCCAGGCAAAGGATCTCAAACTTCTCCAAGTCTGGACTGACCCAAAACAGTGGTTTGGCTTGATGCTCTGTCAGCTGCAACCATAGGTATCAATCAGGATTGTTGATTAGCAAAGAAGGTGGTAAGCACAGCCATCCCTGTAGCAGTTATTGCATTGATCGCCCTAGTTCAGTTCAAATGCGATCGCTTGACTTAGGGTAAGGGGTATCAACCTGTATAACTTTATTACCCTGATGTGCTAAATGACAGTTTATGTATTACGCTGTATAACAATAGTGTCCTGACTGTGTTCAATGGTTTGTTAGCCTCAGGCAATAATGAATGATACCTCCTCATTGCCTGAGGTTTTTTCTATGATGCCTGAAAGTGTTCAGAAGGTATTCTCTACCTAGCTTTCACCAGATTAGTCAGACACAACGATTCACGGGCATTGGGAATAGGGGAATCGCTCTCGACGCTCACAATTGCGATCGCATTTCCTTGAGTAGGGAGTGCTGCCTGAACTGAGGGGTAAAAACCAACAGGTCAAAACGACTCGAAATTTCCGGAACCCCTTTTAGCTTTCTTGAAGTACCATAGCATCCGCGCAGAAATAAGCAGAAATTAATTAGGCTCAATGTCAAGATTCTATGCCTGCAAGAGGCTAGGGCAGGAGACACCAGGGCAGCCTCGACAACGGCTAGCGTATTACAGAGGTTCAGAAATTTACAACAAGTTGCTGTATCCGGAGTCAGACCCTGCACCAGTTATCGCAGTATTTGAGCTGCCGACTAGCTAATCGAGTAGCTTGATAGCTTTGCTTCACCCGCTTGGTGACTTGTTTACAAATTAACTAACCAAAAGAGAAGTAATTACAATGCCTTTGAAAAATTACGGTGTTCTAAAGTGTCAGGTTGTAGGGCGTAAGTTGGAAACCGAGGCAAGTAGCCCACACTATCAGGTGCATGTGAAAGACGGCAAGCAGGAGTATCGCATTGCCATCAACGTGAGGTCGGTTCAGGCACCGTTCGATCTGCTGTACTTCTTGGACAACAACTTTAAGCACCCCATTACTGACAAGCTAGAACCATTGGCTTTTGGCTTCCATGAGCTACCTAATAAGCCAGGAGATATGGCTCTGGACTACATCCGGGGAAATCTATTTGATATCACTCAGATGAAGCCGTTGCCGTTCAATGTACCTGGACAAGACAATGACCTCAACGAGCTGATTGACTTATACATTCAACGTGCGATCGCTTCTAAGGATGTAGTCTTGTATGCATTCGGAGAGAGGTGGGGTCCTGAGAATGATAAGCGTGACAAAGCTTTCGGCTTTCTTCCTGGCAATGGTATTCATGACATTCACATGAATCAGGGCAGCTCAGGTCAGTTTAAAAAGGATAACGGTATTTTCCAGGACGGTGGGTTGCTGATGCACTTCCCGTCACGGAATCAGTGGGTTGCCGGGTTCTTTGCGTTCCAATCACAATCGATCCACACCGATGACCGTACTGGTAATCCAATAGAAACCAGACCTGAGCCAGGACCAGGGCCAGTTCCGACACCCACTTCAGTAAATGCACAGGTTCAAATCATTGCTGCTTTGGTGAATCCCCCTGGCGAAGACCAAGGCAAGGAGTCGGTTACCTTAATCAATGCCTCACCAGAGAAGCTAGACCTGAGTGGTTGGGCACTAGCTGATAGCTTGAAACGCAAGCACCCTCTCAATGGAATCACCCTCGCTCCTGGTGCAGTTGTCGCCGTACCTTTGAGCGGAAAAGACATCCAGCTTGGGAATAATGGAGGAATCATCACCCTTCTTGATAAGGAAGGCCTCAAGATTGACGGTGTCTCTTACACCAAGGATGACGCCAAAAAGCAGGGCTGGACAATCGTGTTTTGATCTAATGTGACCTCAAGTTGTCGGATTTCTCTCCAACTCAGGTCTTAACCTTAAATCCCTAGCAGCGCTGCTGGGGATTTTTTTGTTGTTAGAAGCTCACAAATGCGATCGCCCTGTCTGTAGTCAGATTATTTCACTTTAAGCTTATTGCCTCTCGCCCCTTCTTAACTGGTGGGTTATTTTTGCCCGCCTGCACTAGTCCCCAGTCCCTAAGCTCCCTAAATTCTGAGTTTGTGACCTGCCTCACAGGGCTGATCTCAAACAATCACTTTTGTATAAAACATGTCATCACAGCCCGCAAAGAGATTTTCATAGATATTAGATATTATGCAGAGTTCAGTAGAT
>DATNQP010000681.1:0-4375 GCA_036703965.1 Leptolyngbyaceae cyanobacterium | reverse complement strand
TGGTAAATCTGGCTGCGGCAAAAGTACCCTTGCTAAACTAATAGCCAGTCTATATTCGCTTCAGTCTGGCAATATTCGTATCGGTATTTATAATCTACAAGACCTCTCCCTGGAATGCCTGCGGCAGCAGGTGGTGCTAGTGCCCCAAGAACCGCACTTCTGGAGTCGCTCAATTATTGAGAATTTCCACTTCAGCTATCCCCACGCCACCTTTAAGCAAATTGTTACCGCTTGCCAAATTGCCAATGCAGATGAGTTTATCAGTAAGCTCCCCGACAAATATCAAACTGTTTTAGGAGAATTCGGGGCGAATATCTCTGGTGGGCAACGGCAACGATTAGCGATCGCCAGAGCGATTGTTACTGACCCGCCGATACTCATTTTAGATGAATCCACGGGTGCCCTCGACCCCGTGGGTGAAGCGGAAGTCCTAGACAAGCTGCTGTTCCACCGACAGAACAAAACCACGATTATGATTAGCCACCGCCCTAGGGTAATTGAGCGTGCAGATTGGATTGTGCTGCTAGAAAATGGTCAGCTTAAACTGCAAGGCACTCCCAAAGAATTGCGATCGCGTCCTGGCAACCACATGGACTTCCTGACGCCTTGACCGACACAGAATCGATGACGGCGTAGCAAAGACAAGCGATCGCCCTCAGCTACACACCCTCACAAATCTGTTAGCAGTCTTGCCTTTCTAAGAATAAATGTCAGTACCGTCTCTTCTCTGGAAATGATATCTGCTGCGACTTCCATGCCCGGTTGGATGGGATAGTGATGTTCGCCCTTCACCAGATAAGGTTTTTCTGGCTGGATTGTAATCTCGTAGTAGGGGGCAACTGTACCAGCACTCTCCACACCTGATGTACTGGGATTATTGCTTTGAGAGGTAGTAGCATCGGGCGCGATCGCTCTGACAGCACCGTTGAGTGTGCCGTAATCTGGATAAGGATAGGCAGAAATCCGCAATTGAACTTTGCCTTCTTTGCATACCTCGACCTGAGCTTGTTTGCAAACTCCAACCTTGCCAATATCCTGAGCGGCAACACGAGCTTTGACTACGATTGGGATATTACTGGGGGCAATTTGCGCGATCGCTTCTCCAGGACGTACCACCTGACCGGTGTTTCGCAGATTTAGTTTGAGGATTGTGCCAGACGAAGGGGCATGAATCACCGTCTTGTTAAGTTCAATCTCAATTTGTTGGAAATCCCGTGCGTCGCGGTTGAGTTGGTTCTGAATTTCAGTTTGACGCTGAAGTAAACTCTCTCGTTCTTTGTTCAAAGTAGCGAGGGTGGATTCACCCCTTGCCCTTTCTTGGCCGATTCGCTCAGTTGCCATTGTTACCGATGCCCCACTGGGATTGAGGCTGGCTTTGGCGCGTTCCAGTTTAGCTTGGGCGGCTTTGAAAGCTTCTTCTTTCTCGGTGATTTGCAGAGTTGCAATTGCACCAGTATTGGCAAGCTGCTGATACTGCTTCATCTGTGCCTGTGCTAACGCCAGCGATGCCTCTGCCTCTTGTACTTCTGTCTGAGTAGTAACTTGCCTGTCTTTATAGTCTCGTTGATTGCGACTTAAATCGGCTTGAGCCGAGGCAATGTTGCGGTTCATCAAGCGAAACTCGGAGTCACGCTGGGTATCGAGGGCGCTAATTTGGGCAGCGATGTTTGAGAGTTGCAGTTGGCTATTCTGGATATTTCCTTGTAGTTGACTCTTTTTAGTCTGGAGTTGCGAGTCGTCGATGTGTGCGATCGCATCCCCCTGTTTGACTACCATGTTCTCTTTTACCAGGATACTTTTGACAGTCCCTTCTGTTGCCGCTTGCACAATTCGTACTTCTCCAGAAGGTCGGACGGTGGCGGGCGCTTTGACGGTGATGTTGTATTTCGTGACGACAGTGAGGATGATGGCTGCACCAACGGTTCCCACAAGAAATACACCACCTAGGGTTGTCCAAAGACTGATGGGAGGAAGAAACTCATCGCTCTTGACTGGGCGAAGCCGGTCTGGGTTGGGGTCGCTCAACATACTTACAAGGGTAGAGTAGCAGGTTGCTGGCTTACAAACAAATAACCCAGAGAATAAGAGGAAATTGTTAAAGCCTGTCAGCTAGCTAAAATTGATGACCTTATGCTTATCGAATCTTTTCAAAAATTTCGATACAAGCCTCCCTCCCGTAGCTGTACTACTGGCTGATTTGACATCTGCACAAGTTGCTCATCATGAGTTGTCACAATCACCGTTGCCCCGATCGCGTTCAGTTTTTTGAGAATATTTAATACCTGCCAGGAATTATCCGGGTCTAGGTTACCCGTTGGTTCATCTGCCAGCAGTATGGGGGGTGTCCCAATAATCGCACGCGCCAGACTCACTCGCTGTTGTTCTCCCCCTGAGAGTTCCTCCGGAAAACAGTCAGCTTTGTGTTGCAAACCTACTAACTTCAGCGTTGGCGTCAAACGTCGTTGAATTTCCTTGCGAGTATAGCCCTGTGCCCACAGCACAAAGGCGATATTTTCGGATACGGTTCGCCGGGAAATCAGTTTGTAGTCCTGAAAAACAATGCCAATACGACGGCGTAGCAACGATAAGCGATCGCCTCGCAACTGCCCTACATTTAACTGATCGACAATCACCTCTCCAGAACTCGGACGTTCCGCACCATAAAGCAGCTTCAACAATGTTGACTTACCAGCACCAGAAGGACCAGTGATAAACAAAAAGTCTCCCCGCTTCACCTCCAGACTTACACCAAATAATCCCCGGCTGCCATTGGGATAGGTTTTTGTTACCTCTCGTAACTGAACCATTACTGGTATTGGGTTAGCTGAGGCATTTGGAGCAACTTGCTGGTGAGTTTTGCTAGTACTGGGATGACCCAAGACTGTGGTCATAAAAAGCGATCGCTAATGATTGGTCAGTTATACGTTATACTCCGCACGCGCATAAACTGCGCTTTTCTTTGTCATTTGTGAGCGAAGCGTGACGCGCAGCGATAGCGACGTAAGGAGCGTCAGAATCTCCCTTATCTCCCTTGATGCTTCGCTTCACTGCGTTACGCTCAGCATGACAAAAGCTCAACGTGTGACCGTGCAAAGTATAACTCAAAACTTGCTTAAGCTAGGCGTTGACCTAAAGCTTTTAGGGCAAACTGCGGCAAAGCCATCATTCGTCGCCAGCGCCAGGGTTCTTGATACAGCCGGTACAGCCATTCCAGATGATTATCCCGCAACCAGACCGGCGCACGGCATTTAACCCCTGCCCAGATATCAAAGCTGCCACCGACACCAATCCAAGTCGCCTGAGGACACAAGTGCCGATGCTGGGCAATCCATAACTCCTGACGTGGGACACCTAAGCCTACTAAAATCAGCCTGGGTTGTTGTTCTTTGAGGGTGAGCTTTAATTCTTGTTCAGCTTCTGGTGAGAGATAACCGTCTGCAATTCCCGCGATCGCAAGTTTCGGAAGTTGTTGTTGCCAAACTCTAGCGGCATTTTGAGCAACATCAGGGGCACCTCCATAGAAAAAAACTGGGCAAGATTCTCCTAATTGTCCAGCCTGACGCAGTAAAGACTCCGCCAGTTCAATTCCTGGACAACGCCGCCCTCGTTGACCTTGGAGCCGTAAGTAAAGTATGACCCCAGCGCCATCTGGAATCACCAATTCTGCGTTACGGATAATGCCAGCTAGAGCCTCGTTGCGCTCTGCCTGCATCACCATTTCTGCATTCAGCGTCACCACATGACTCCCTTGCCTCTGGTTTAGACGAGCGCTAAGCCAGCGGTCATAGTCATTTAATAGGTGAACCGGTAACCCCAGCACGAAAAATTGTTCAGGTGCCTCAAACATAGCCCAGTTATTGCATAGCCTCAGATGAGATTAACACTATGAAGGCTATCCGATCCGGACGCTCTTGCGCTAGGTGGGTGTTGATATTGCTCAGGCATTAGGGTTTATGCCGCCTAGAACGCCCTTACAGTAGTAGTTTTTGAAGTATAGCCAAAGGCAGAAGGTAGAGGGCAGAAGGCAGAAGGTAGAGGGCAGAAGGCAGAAGGCAGAAGGGTTATTACTGATACGTGGTCGTTTGGACTTTTTTATCTGTCCTAACCTTTATGGCGACAGCTATACTTCGCTTCAATTGACAATAAAATAGAGACGCGATTCCCCACGTCTCTAATATCTCTACTGGAAAATACTGGAAGTAAAACGACACCGATTGTCAAGACTAGTCTTTTCTAGCTAGGGCGCTTGACAGAGCCATCCGCGTATAACTCTAACGGCACTAGCTGGACTTTACCGTTGATGTTGACCTTGGTGTAGACGATCCTTTCTAAAGGAGAGTGGTTATGGTTATAGCGACGAGCCATGGCAATCACC
>DATNQP010000680.1:0-5851 GCA_036703965.1 Leptolyngbyaceae cyanobacterium | reverse complement strand
TAAATGAAGCGATCGCTAGCTTTGACGAAGCCACAAAATTCAAACAGGACTTCCACGAAGCCTGGTATAACCGAGGCATTACGCTGCTTAACTTAGGACGCTTAGATCAAGCGCTCGCTAGCTACAACAAAGCTCTAGAATTCAAACCTGACTACGCCGACGCCTTTTACAACAAAGCTTGCTGTTATACCTTTCAGGGTGATGTTGAGCAGGCTATCGAAAACTTGCAACAAGCCATCAATCTGAGTCCTGAGAAATACCGAGAGATGGCAAAAACTGACTCAGATTTCGAGCTCATTCGAGATTCGGAGCGGTTCCAGGCTTTAATTCAAGAGGAACTCGATTGGGAAGAAGGAGAAATAGACGATCGCGAATGGCTCCAAGCAGCAGCTACTAATCCAGCCTCTGCTTTCCTAAACAACCCTGAACAAGACATCTACAATTCAGCCGATTCATTACAACTCACAATTAACTATCCTGCCACGCTTCCAGAGGCTCTACAACAAACACGAGAACAGTTTGAGCAAGAGGCTAAATGGGCAATGGCAGTCAAGTTATTTGAAATGAAACGTATATCTTCAGGGAAGGCAGCTCAATTAATAGGTACGGATAGAGTGACTTTTCTGCTGAACTTACATCGTTATGGCGCAGTCATGATTGACCTCGAAGAAGAGGAACTTTTATCCGACTTGGAGAATGCCTGAACCTGAAAGAATTGTAATCGATACTGCGCCGCTCATTTCCCTTGTAGCAGCTCTGGGCGATCTAAAAGTTCTACAATCTCTTTACTCTCAAGTGCTAGTTCCTTTTGAAGTCTGTCAGGAGATACTTGCCGGAGGTTCCAGTGGATTTGCCGTAGCAGAATTTGAGGCAGCAAGCTGGTTACAAAAATGGTCGAATCCTCTAACGATTTCACCCCTTCTGCTCAATTCCCTGGATCGAGGTGAAGCAGCTGTGATTCAACTAGCCATAAATGAAAGCATCCAAACTGCCTGCATTGATGAGACTACTGGCAGGCGTATTGCCAAAGCGCATGGTCTGTTAGTCACAGGCTCTACTGCTATTTTGCTGCGTGCTAAGAAGGAAGGATACCCATTTTTTATGAAAGAAGCGATTCAGCGCATGAGAGATCGAGGCATCCGACTGAGTGAAAAACTTGTTACTTTAGCGCTTGAACAAGCTGGTGAGAGTGACGAATCAGGAAGGGAAGCAAACCGAAGGCTGAAGTAGTTACCCTATACCTAGGGTGCGATCACTAACCACAACAAAGGCTCGAAATTTGACAGCCTTCGAGATTCGGAGCGGTTTCAGGCTTTGATTCAGGGTGAAAGTGAGTAACCTAGATGGATAGCAGTATTTATTCTAGAGGTGGCAGAATATTAGTTTCTAGATCTCCCCAATAGTTTGCTCTCGTAGCCTTACCCTTGGGAGATCTGGGTAGCTTCAGCAAATTACCTAATCTCAAGCCTTATCAGGGTTAGTCATCTCCCTTCTGGATGAAGCTTGTGCATTGCAGCCGTCAAGTTACTCCGCGCTACCGTGAGAAGCTTAGTGTCACCCTAGCTGCAAGCACCTCCAGTGTAGGGGAGATTTTCCTTTTCGGTCGTCAGGTGTACATTTACCTAATCTGTGAAATAGCGCACACAACGAAGCAAACCAGTATTCAAGCATCACCCCCCTACTATGCAGACTATCGAAAAGACTGAACCGAAGCTTTTAGAACTCAAAACTCGACTCAGCGAAATTAATGATATTGAAGCGGCTGCCTCTCTCTTGTACTGGGATCAGGCGACTTATATGCCTCCTGGTGGTGCAGCGGCGCGTGGACGGCAACTGGCGACTTTACAACAAATTTCCCACAGTAAATTTATAGAGCCTGCTGTTGGTCAACTGCTAGAAGATTTACGCCCCTTAGAAGAAAGTTTGCCCTACGACTCCGACGAAGCTAGCCTCATCCGCGTCACAAGAAGAAAGTATGAAACAGCGGTGCGGGTGCCAGCGGAATTTATGGCGAAATTCTCCATGCATCGGACGGAATCTTACGAAGCTTGGGCAACAGCACGACCCGCGAATAACTTTGCTGCGGTACAGCCTTACCTAGAAAAAACCCTAGATTTGAGCCGCGAACTGGCAAACTTTTATCCCGGCTATGAGCATATTGGTGACCCATTAATTGACTTTGCCGACTACGGCATGAAGGCATCCTTTTTGCGATCGCTTTTTGCTGATTTGCGGCAGCAATTAGTGCCGATTGTCGAAGCCCTTACGACCCAGCCCCCCAGTGATGACAGCTGTTTACGCCAGTTTTATCCAGAAGCCCAACAGCTAGACTTCACCCTCAAAATCATAGAGCAACTAGGTTATGACTTCCAACGGGGGCGTCAAGACAAAACTCACCACCCGTTCATGACCAACTTCTCGATTGGTGATGTGCGAATTACTACCCGTGTCTATGAAAATGACCTGGGGCAGGCACTCTTTAGCACCATTCATGAGATGGGTCACGCCCTGTACGAGCAAGGCATCAACCGTGAATACGAAGGCACCCCCCTTGCTGCTGGTACATCATCAGGACTCCATGAGAGCCAATCGCGGCTTTGGGAAAACATGGTCGGGCGGAGTTTGGGCTTCTGGAAATACTTCTATCCCCAGTTGCAAGCTGCCTTCCCTACGCAGCTCAGTAATGTCTCCCTTGATACCTTCTACCGAGCCATCAATAAAGTTGGGCGATCACTCATCCGCACTGATGCAGACGAAGTGACTTACAACCTTCACGTCATGATTCGCTTCGACTTAGAACTCCAGATGCTGGAAGGAAGCCTGGAAGTGAGAGACCTCCCTGAAGCCTGGAATGAGCGCTATCGGTCTGACTTGGGAATACTCCCAGAGACTGACAGCGAGGGTGTATTACAGGATGTTCACTGGTATACGGGTCAAATTGGGGGGATGTTCCAAGGCTACACCCTAGGCAACTTAATAAGTGCGCAGTTTTTTGAAGCAGCGCTCCAAGCTCATTCAGAAATCTTAACAGAGATAGAGCAAGGACACTGTATTACACTACATAATTGGTTGAAAGACAAAATCTATCAACACGGTTGCAAATACACAGCAACCGAATTAATCAGGGGCGTCACTGGTACCGCGTTGCGTATCGATCCATTTATCCGTTACATTCGGCGAAAATATGGGCAACTTTACACCCTGTAATTGTTGTCAGTATTGACGTGCGCGTATCTACCTCATGGAATAAGTCTTTATTACGGCAATTTGTACATTGTTGTTAGTACCCTCTAGTTTCCGCTTTGGGAGTTGTAAATGATCAATCTGATCCAGGACGTTGTTGATAGTGATGAAAAAGGCGATCTGAGGCAGTTTGCCCGTCAGTTACGCACTTCAGAAAACCGGTATTTACTAAGAAATGACATTCTTGCTGCTTTTAATGAATACTGCACCAGTCATAAAAAACCGGAATATTTTTATCGTTCTTCCCATCTAGGACAGCTGGTGTATTACACCCAGGAAATTATTCTGGAGAAGGAAACCCTCTACCTGATCATTCGACCGAAGATTGCCTCTCAAGAAGTTTTCCGCGTTTTAGAAGACTTGACGGTTGAGCCTGTGACGGTGCAGGAACTCCTAGATTTACGCGATCGCTTAGTCAACCACCACCACCCCCAGGAAGGAGATCTCCTCGAACTTGATTTCCAGCCGTTTTACGACTACACCCCGACGATTCGCGACCCCAAGAACATCGGCAAGGGCGTCCGCTTCCTCAACCGCTTTCTGTCTAGTAAGCTGTTTCAAGACCCCCGAGAGTGGCTGGAGTCGTTGTACAAGTTCTTAAGCCTCCATCAGTTCCAGGGTACGCAGCTACTGATTAACGGGCGAATTAAAAGCCAACAGCAACTCTCAGACCAGGTGAAACGGGCTTTAACCTTTGTCAGCGATCGCCCTGATGAAGAGCCTTACGAAGAATTTCGCTATAAGCTGCAAGAAATGGGCTTTGAAGCAGGCTGGGGCAATACCGCCAGTCGGGTGCGGGAAACACTGGAGATTCTCGATGAACTGATTGACTCTCCCGATGACGAGGGACTCGAAAAGTTCATCTCCCGCATCCCGATGATCTTTCGGATTGCCCTCGTCTCTGTCCACGGTTGGTTTGGGCAAGAAGGCGTCTTAGGGCGTCCTGATACCGGCGGACAGGTGGTCTACGTCCTCGACCAGGCGCGGAGTTTAGAAAAGCAATTGCAAGAGGACATCAAACTCGCAGGATTGGAGGGACTGGGAGTTCAGCCCAAGGTTATTATCCTCAGTCGCCTGATTCCTAATAGCGATGGCACCCGCTGTAACGAACGCCTGGAAAAAGTTCACGGTACTGATAATGCCTGGATTTTGCGGGTGCCGTTCCGGGAGTTCAATCCCAACATGACCCAGAACTGGATCTCTCGATTTGAGATTTGGCCCTATCTGGAAACTTACGCGATCGACGCCGAAAAAGAACTGCTGGCAGAATTCCAAGGTCTCCCGGACTTCATTGTCGGTAACTATTCCGATGGCAATTTGGTGGCATTCCTACTGGCACGACGCATGAAAGTGACCCAGTGCAATGTTGCCCATGCCCTGGAAAAGTCCAAGTACCTGTTTAGTAACCTCTACTGGCAAGACTTGGAGGACAAGTACCACTTCTCACTGCACTTCACTGCTGACTTGATGGCGATGAATGCGGCGAATTTCGTAATCAGCAGTACCTATCAAGAGATTGTGGGTACGCCGGATAGCGTGGGTCAGTACGAGTCTTACCACTGTTTCACCATGCCAGACCTGTATCACGTCGTGAATGGGATTGAGCTATTCTCTCCCAAGTTTAACGTCGTGCCGCCGGGGGTGAATGAAAGTGTCTACTTCCCCTACACCCGCACAGAAGACCGGATTCCGGATGCGGCTGAACGGCTTGAAGATCTACTATTCACTCTAGAAGACCCCTCCCAGGTTTTTGGCACCCTTGATGACCCCAGCAAGCGCCCTCTTTTCTCAATGGCGCGTCTCGACCGGATTAAGAACCTGACGGGCTTAGTGGAGTGCTTTGGTAAGAGCAAGGAGTTACAGGAGCGTTGTAACCTGATTTTAGTTGCCGGGAAGTTGCGCGTTGAGGAATCAACCGACAATGAGGAAAAAGACGAAATTGTCAAGCTCTACCGGATTATTGAGGAATACAATCTCCACGGCAAGATACGCTGGCTGGGGGTGCGCCTAGCTAAGAGTGATTCGGGTGAGATCTATCGGGTGATTGCCGACCACAAAGGCATTTTTGTTCAACCCGCACTATTTGAAGCCTTTGGTCTGACGATTTTGGAAGCGATGATTTCGGGTGTACCAACCTTTGGCACGCAGTTTGGTGGACCGTTAGAGATTATTCAGGACAAGGTGAATGGTTTTTTAATCAACCCCACTCAGCTGGAAGACATGGCTCAGAAGATTCTGGATTTTGTCAGCAAGTGTGACCAAGATCCCCACTATTGGGAGAAAATTGCCCATCAGGGTATTGAGCGGGTCTACAGCACCTACACCTGGAAAATTCACACAACACGGCTACTGTCGCTGGCGCGGATTTATGGCTTCTGGAACTATACCTCTAAGGAAAATCGAGAGGATATGATGAGGTACATTGAGGCGTTGTTCTATCTAATCTACAAGCCACGGGCGCAGAAGATATTAGAGGAGCACAAGCAGCGGTAAGCCGCTTTTAGCTGAGGTTAGAGCAGAGTTAGCAGGGCGATGCGGTAACGCACCGCTTTGCTAACGCATTTTGAGTTGTTTTTGCGATCGCGCTGCACAACGCCCAAATAGTCTA
>DATNQP010000679.1:0-2436 GCA_036703965.1 Leptolyngbyaceae cyanobacterium | reverse complement strand
ACTTCTTGTGAAGAGTCTCCTTCAGAGTGATGTGGTATGAGTTTCTCGTATGATAATCTGCTCGCCAACAAATTGGGAGAACACAAGTGCAGAGACTACTAATTCGACTGGGGATTGGAATTTTATTTGCGCTTTTTGGGTTCATTAGCTACTGTAGCAACGTCGTCGAGAACCCAGTGACTGGGGAAAAGCAGAGGGTACAACTCTCACCCCAACAGGAAGTGGTAATCGGGAAACAGGCACGCTCAAGGATGGCGGATCAATACGGAGGTCTTTACTCAGATTCAGCACTCCAAGCGTATATTGATCAGGTGGGAGGGCAAGTTGTGAAGCAGTCGCAAGCCTCTAAGTTACCCTATCCCTATGAATTCCATTTGCTGAGTGACCCTCAAACTATTAATGCGTTTGCCTTACCAGGGGGACCAGTTTTTATTACAGTAGGTCTGCTCAGACGCCTAAAATCAGAAGCACAACTGGCAGGGGTATTGGGACATGAGGTTGGCCATGTTGTAGCACGACACGGTGCGGAACATTTAGCCAAACAGCAACTTGGCGCAGCTTTGGTTAACGCTGTGGGAATTGCCGCAAGTGATAATCCAGATAGTGCGCGGCAAGCAGCCGTTGTGGCGCAGGCAGTCAATCAACTGGTCGGCTTAAAGTATGGGCGTGAAGACGAATTGGAAAGTGACCGGCTTGGTTTTCGTTTTATGACGGAAGCAGGCTATAACCCGCAGGGGCTTGTTGAACTGATGCAGATACTCGGTTCTGCTAGACAGGGTGGGGCACCGCCGGAGTTTTTCAGTAGCCACCCTAGCCCTGATAATCGGGTTGAACGACTCCAGAATTTAATTACCCAAACCTACCCTAACGGTGTTCCTGCCAATCTGGAGGAAGGACGTGAGGACTTTACTCGGTCTGTACAGGCTCGTTTGCCAGGTTCAAGTTGAGACGATAGATTACTCCTTGTGCTATCAAGCCGATCTGGATGAAACTGGCTCTTTGTAGTTGGAGACAACCGACGCAAGCTCTTCCAGTTCTGGTTCAGCGGCTTGAAGATGTTGCTCTAAAATCGCCAAATTGCGGATGTTCGACTTGTAGTAGGCATCGAACAAGTCACCCACTAAAGGTACTGTCCCCGCGATCGCTTCTAGACCAATATTGAAAATCATTTTTTGAAGGTCTTTAGCTGGTATACCGAAACGTGTTGCTAGATAGATAATATAAGCAGAAAAAGCTGTACTAATTAGGTCTCCAGCGCCAGGAATCAAACCAATAATCGGGTCTAAACCAATCCGAAAACCTGTGCCTGGGATGCCAATAGCATTATCCATCAAGCGGCTAAGTTTACGAATACGATTGAGGGTAGCAAGACGTTCAGCAGTGTTCATACGTTCAAAAGTGATAGAGCAGACCAGCCGAATCATAAATGTTTATAGAACTGATGGTGATACACTTCACCAGCCGAGTCTTGTACCCTGAGAATGACTAAAGTAAATAAATTGTGCGGGTTCTACCTAGAGAAAGACTGAGGATTCTGCCGCAAGAACGAGAGCGGAACAACTAGACAGTTGGTATTGTTAATAGGTGAAGAGAAAACGCACCGGATGGGAGTTATACCGCAGTGTCCCATAACCGTATATCAAAGGAGAGCGATGTCAGATGTACGGACGGTGTATATAATGAGCCGACATAAGCGGTGTGGAGTTTCTATCGCTTCCTCCACTTCGTTACTACCAACGGGAGACTAAACTCTCCATCAGAGCGGCCAGAGGTAGTAGACGCGAGTATGTCATCATAACAAACTAAAGATATGCCCATACCATCTTGGCTCAATTTGACCCAAGGTGGTATGGCTGTTTTACAACTCTACCCGAATCTTCACCTAGAAATAGGTAGGACACACGAGAGCAAGGGAGAGTAATTATCAGGCTTTTGTTGAGTACAAAAAGTGCATAATGTTTGCAATTTTAAAGGTTGAACTTTATAAAAAGAGGTTAGACAGCGACGAAATCAGCAGTGGTGATATTAATAGCATTTATGCCTGTCAGAATCGCCAGTACCTCATCGTTACTCGTGACGCTGATTAAAGTGTTAGCGCTGTTGGCACCGATGCCCTGTGCAATTTTCAGTTGCTCGAACGAAAGACCGCCAGACAACCCAATCCGGTCTTGACAATCTGTGAAGTCCGTGATTGTGTCAGTTCCTGCACCCACGGCCAACACAAAGCGATCGCTACCCCTGCCGCCAGTTAGAGTGTCATTACCTTGACCACCATTGAGCAAGTCGTCACCATTACCACCGCTCAAAACGTCGTCGCTAACGCCTCCATAAAGGAGGTCATCACCATTGCCACCAATCAAGGTGTCGCTACCATTACCACCGTAGAGGGTGTCCTTGCCATTGCCACCGTTGATTTCATCTCTACCAGATGTACCG
>DATNQP010000678.1:0-9101 GCA_036703965.1 Leptolyngbyaceae cyanobacterium | reverse complement strand
CTTCGGCACTGACACCCTTTAGGTAGAAACCAAGTCATTCTAGAGTTAGAACATCCCTAGTGGAGCAATATCTATCCAATGGCAATATTGCGTTGATATCGAATGCCGAAAGCAGGGGGAGGCAGGGCTAGGGAACCTCAGAAACTCATCCTTTCTAGGTAGTCAGGGTTGAGATGGAACGTAGTTACAAGCCCCAGCTGTACCGCGTAAGCGGTCAGCTGCGGGTAATTGACGCATTGGATATCCCAAACAATGAGACAAAGAATTTTAGAATTAATTATTGCTAGCTTGGAGCCAAAAGATTTTGTTTTAGCTTTATGGCAGGGAGGTTCGGCAGCACACGGGTCTACAGATGAGTGGTCGGATATCGATATTCAGGTGATTGTTGAGGACGATCGCGTTCAGGAAACCTTCGATATCACTGAAGAATCTCTCAAAACACTCTCTGAGATTCGATTCCAGTGGAGAGTTCCCGAACCTACATGGCACGGTCATTCTCAATGCTTCTATCAATTAGAAGAAGCGAGTCCATTCTTGTTTATTGATTTTGTTGTTTTGAGGCAAAGTCATCCTAACCACTTTTTAGAGGTAGAGCGACATGGAAAATTAGCGATCGCCTTTGATAAAGCCAATCTCTTAGTGCAGCCTTCTTTAAATCGCATCAAGCATTTTTCAAGGATGCAAGAACGATTGGTGACTTTGAGAAAGACGTTTGATTTTTTCCAAATCCTTGTCAACAAAGAGATTAATCGCGGATATTTGGTGTCGGCGATATCCAACTACCACGCCTACACGCTTCAACCTTTGATTGAACTTCTGGGCATGGTGTACCGACCGGAACGATACGATTTTAGAACCAAGTACTTTTATCGAGATTTTCCAAGTGAAGTTATCGCTCGTGTGGAGCCGCTTTATTGCGTGATGAATCTCAGCGATTTAGCTTCAAAACAGCAACAAGCAGAAGTTCTTTTCGCTGAAACTTTGCCTCGCGTAGAAGAGGCGCTTCAAGTATGGAAGTGAGTTCGGGGCCAATAGTTTGTAAATTTCTCAAGGATTTCGACACTGAAAGTAAAGCGCGGTTATGCCAGTTATTAGATTGTCGAGTTCCATAAGCAAGTACATCTCAATATTCAAGTGCGATCGCTGTCTAATCCTTGCTATAGCTAAATGGCATCTCTAGCAAGGATTAGATAATCCTCGTCGCCTTCACGCGCAGCGTCACCCGAAGCTGACAACTTGTAAAAGTGGCACAAAACTTACCTAAGAGTTGCCCCCAAGCTTTTAGCGTTAAGCACTATATAAAGTTATCGCTGGAGGATGCCAGATGATCGAGACTCGCTCCCGCAGCAATGCACTAACAGCTTTGCTACTGCTCGTATCTGCTGCCTGCCTTGGTCGGGTAATGGCACTATACGCTCCAAGCTTATTAGGACAGATAGCATTTTCATTGTGCCAAGTCTGGTTGCTGGCGCTGCCTCTGGCGTGGTTTTTTTGGGTCGATCGCGGCAAGTTCAAGATATCACTGCCGAAGCGACGCGAATTGTTAGCTGGAACCGTGTTGGGACTGTTGATGTTCGGCATCATCCTCGGTGCTTATTGGCTTTTCGGTCAGCACTGGATCGATTTTAGGGATGTTCGAGCTAAAGCACAACAAGTCGGTATCAGCAGCCCAACTATTTACTTAGTTGGCGCAATGTATTGGACGTTTATTAATTCACTGTTGGAAGAGTACATCTGGCGTTGGTTTGTCTACAGTAAGTGTGAGGTGTTGATACCGGGAAAAGGAGCAGTCTTGCTGTCTGGTCTGCTTTTTACACTCCATCACATCATTAACTTGGTAGCTTACACCGAGAACTGGCTTGTAGTGGTGCTAGCGTCCTTAGGTGTGTTCCTTGCTGGGGCAATATGGTCATGGTGTTATCTAATGTACCGTTCAATCTGGTCTAGTTACTTCAGCCATGTTCTTGCAGATTTAGCGATCGCGATCGTCAGTTGGCAACTGCTCTTCGGGTAGCTCAATAAACACTCGGAGGGACAATCGCCCTTCATCTGCAACCTTTGGTTAAACCTTGAATTTTGCGATCGCCCTTTCGTCTGGTGCAGCATTGTATCAGAAGCTACATCGCTACCATTTCAGGTGCTAAATCAGGAGACACTGGCTCGAAGCGCAACACCATAATTTGTTCTGGACGCAAACCTATCGACTCGTAGGTGCGTCCGTTGCGATCGCTGAACTCAACTTCAAACGCAGCACCATCAGCCAACGTTTCAACTACTGTACCAACCTGCCCACGCCACAGGTTATATTCAGGAAAGTCAACTGTAAGTGCGACCACATCAAGTAATTTCACTGTATTTGCAGTCATCGGTATTACCTCCAGACATCAGAGAGGATAGCACGTCGTTAATCTTGGAATATCGGAATCACGTTCGATAATCCAGCCACTACGAAGGGTTGCACTTTTATCTTGCCATTCAATCCTGAAATCTAGGGTATAACGTTGCCCATACTCGTCACTCCGTCCCAGTTGAGCCTCGTGTGTCTTGACAACTTCAAGAAGCATCTGGCGTAATTCTTCGGCATTGTCAGCAGTCATGCCCAGTATCGTTGAAAAGAGTCGAGCTTTATGTTTTCCTTCATCATGCTCTAGATTTAGGCAGTAGTCACGCAGTTTACGAATCTCAACTACTGCATTCTCTGCATTCGGAATCAGCATGGATGCACTAATGATGGGTACTAATAAAACATAAGAATTTAGCAAACTTGGTAATATTTTTGGCGTTTTCATAGTTAAATTAACTGAATTTAATCAATTTACATTTCCATGAAACTCCAAAACCACTAACGCCTATTGTGCAATTCCCCTTACAAAATCTAAAAGAATTGTAAAGTTTTTGCTATAGCAATGAATAGTCAATAGCAAGGACAAATGCTGTAACTCTACTTGTCGATAGATAAAGCGTTGAGCTATGCTGCGGCAAAAATGAAGCTGACTGGTTGGTTCTAGATGGCAAATGAGGCACAACGTTGTTTTCTTGCCAGAGGACATAACTCAATCGTCCCTTCGCACTCCTGCGCCTTGGAACTCTCAGCATATGTCTAGAGTTTATTGATAAACTCCTGCACCTTTCGATTAGATCAAAACATGCGTGAGTTTTGGGAATCCGGGAGGGGGTCGTGGAGTGGATAGAACCGCACAAGAAAGCGTACCAGACGCACATATTGAGAACACAGTTGCTGGGGCAGGGGCAACAGGATAGTCCGAGTATCAGTCCTGGGGACTGGTCATGGCGGTTCTGGCTTGCTGTGCCACTCTACCCATACAGTAGGCGGCGGACAGTTCGCAAAGAAGTAGTTAAGGACACCATCTGGACTTTCGACCAGTTACAGGGCATCCTCTATACGGTCGTACCGATTCGCATGAGTGTCGTTAAGCTCGAAAAAGGAGGCCTTCTCGTCTATGCGCCAGTCGCGCCGACAAGAGAGTGTATCCGGCTTGTTAAAGAGTTAGTGGCGAAGCACGGTGACGTGAAGTACATCATCCTGCCAACTGCCTCTGGCTTAGAACACAAGGTCTTTGTTGGTCCCTTTGCCAGACAGTTTCCTTTAGCACAGGTCTTCGTAACCGCGAACCAGTGGAGTTTTCCGCTGAATCTGCCGCTGGGTTGGCTCGGCTTCCCCACCAAACGGACTCAGATACTCCCGGAGGCTAGTGGTGAGGCCCCGTTTGCTGATGAGTTTGACTACGAGGTACTCAGCATCAATCTCGGACGGGGTTCTTTTGAAGAAGTTGCTTTATTTCACAAGCGATCGCGCACTCTATTAGTAACAGACTCGGTGCTTTCTGTGCCGGAGAAGCCACCAGACATTGTTCAAGTTGACCCATACCCCTTGCTGTTCCACGCCAGAGACAATGCGTTCGAGGTGGTTGAAGACACTGAGGCGAACCGCCGCAAGGGATGGCAGCGCATTTCGCTGTTTGCTTTATACTTCGCTCCCAGCACGTTGGAGACGATTGGACTGGGGGAGGCATTTCAGGATGCCCTCAAAGCGCCGGAGCGATCAAAAAAGGCGTATTTCGGTTTGTTTCCGTTCCGATGGAAGACCGACTGGAATCAGTCATTCAATGCGTTGCGAGGGGGCGGTCGTCCGTTTGTGGCACCGATTCTACAGACGTTCATTTTCAACCAAGCGCCGAGTGAAGTAATCGACTGGGCTGACAAGGTGGCGAAGTGGTATTTCCACCGGATTATTCCCTGCCACTTTGACGCACCCATCGAGGTAGGTCCGCATCAGTTCCGGCAGGCGTTCACTTTCCTTGAGAAGAAGCCCTCTATAGGTGAGAACTCATTGGGAAGTGGAAGTCAGCCCTTGCCAGAGGAGGACTTGAAATTTATAAGGGAACTCGAAGAGAATCTGACCAAGCGCGGCATTACGTCGCCAGCGAAGGAATAAACTATAGGGCGGAGTTAGACCGCAAGGTCTTTTTCTTTCAAACAGAGTTTAATGAAAATTTATGTACATTCCGAACGCTTTCCAAGAGGATGATTTAGAGAAATTAGTAACTTTTATGCGTGCCAATAGCTTCGCCACGCTGATATCCATTTTGGACGGTGTGCCTCTTGCGTCGCATATTCCGCTTGTTGTTACAGTGGAAGACAACATTGTTAGGCTGACAGGACACCTTGCCAAGCAAAACCCCCAGTGGCAAGCCTTTGGAACAAGTGAGTCACTTGCCATTTTTACAGGACCGCACGCCTATATCTCGCCATCCTTATATGAAAAGCGCGAGACTGTACCAACGTGGAACTATATTGCTGTACACGCTTATGGTTTGCCTCAAGTCATCACTCTCGGTGATTCGCGGGAATTGATGGACAAAATGATAGACGAGATGATTAATACGTATGAATCTGGCTACAAATCCCAGTGGCAGGATTTATCTCATGGATTCCGTGAGGGAATGATGAACGGCATTGTTGGCTTTGAGATGACTGTCACACGGTTGGAAGGTAAATATAAACTCAGCCAAAACCGCAGTCATTCAGATCAGCATAATGTCGCACATACACTACTACAAAGTGCAGAGCCAGCCGCTTATGCCGTAGGTGCAGCTATGAAACAGAATCTTGAAAGCAGTGAACAGCACTGAAGGTCTTTTTCGGCTTTGGGAGAGTGGACTTCGAGGAGAATAGTGCGATCGCTTTAGACAAATAGGGCATTGTTTGCCAACCCAGAGCCAAGAGCGATCGCCCAGTTTGGCTGAGTTGGATGCGATCATATTGCTGAAGGGTTGAGGACTAAGATTCATCTAAGCCTTCATTTGAGCTTTCAGTCAGGGTGGCTATGTCTTTACCTTCAAGAATCGTCCCTTTTAAGTTCGCCCCTTCAAGATTTGCCCCTTCAAGAATCACCCCTTCAAGAATCGCCCCTTCAAGATTTGCTTCTTGAAGAATCACCCATTTAAGAATTGCTCCTGTAAGATTCGCCCCGGCGAGATTTGCCTTGTAAAAATTTGCCGCTTGGAGATTTGCTCCTGTAAGATTCGCCCTTACAAGATTCGTCCCTATAAGTGTTGCTGCTTGAAGATTCGCGTCTTTAAGATTCGCTTCTTCCAGGTTTGTCTCTTCAAAAGTTGTTTTGTAAAGATTCGCTCCTTGAAGGTTCGATCTTGTAAGATTTGCGTTTGTAAGATCCACTCCTTGAAGATTTGCGTTTGTAAGATTCGCTCCTTGAAGATTTGCGTCTAAAAGATTTGCAAAACTAAGTTCTGCCTTCTCAAGGTTAGTAAAAGCTAAATTTGCCCCAAGAAAGTCTCTGATATACAGAATACAACCGTGCAAATCGAGAAAGCTAAGGCATTCAAGGGCAAGTACATTTTCTATTCCTATTCTCTGCCCTTGTAACCTTGAAATCCATGCACCAAAAGTATTACGATACTGCCATTTTATTTCTGAATTTGCCTTGGTCACTCTCGCACATGCATTTAATACAGCTAATAAAGCTTCTTCCGTATTCCGTGCCTGAAAAAGTTCTACGTCAAAGTTAGATCTGGGTATTTGGCTTTCCAGGGGTAATCCATTAATTAGCATAAACTCAATCAGGCGACACAAGCTCTTTTGCCAATTGTGAACATCTGATTGATTTTGCAAACGCATTTCATCACAGATGAATTGAAATAAGTATTCATCGATTACCGAAAGATTGCATAGAGTTACCCACCTGACAAGGGCATCTCGTTCATCACATCCTTTGCGAAAGTTTTTCTTCCGCTCCTCTAGTTCTTCATGAATAAGCCGAACTTCCTCTACAATGCGTTTTGCCGTCAGATACTCACCAAAGCTCTTGTGGGTAAATTCAAACGTTTTCTCGCTTGCCCGTACCCCACCACTTTCCCGAAAGTAAAAGGCAGTGAGCAGACGAATAACGCTGGATTTTGAGTCTTCTTTAAAGCTGTCTTGAAAGCGGTTCAAAATATCCCTGAATCCGCTATTGCCACAGTGATTTTCAATTTCTGCCACCGTGGTTGTCCTACCAACTCCATGCCAGCAAGCCAGCGCAATTTCCTCAAGAATGCCGATAAATTCGTGTTTCTCAATTCCCTCAATCACCCGATGTCCTTGCTTTTCATACCTTCGCTCGTAAACTGCCTCTAGCAAATCTCCATAGATTTCATTGAGGTTAGTCTGTTCCGAGAATTTCAACTTACCTCCCTCAATGCTTAAGGCAACCAGATAATTCAGCAACGGTTGAGCTGTAATCTCAACCAAATTTGGATTGTCCAATTCTGGTGGTAAGCCTGTGTACTCTTTGCCTTTAGCTTCACCATAGGACTGCCACCAAATTTGCCGTTGATCTTGCTCCAGCAACGTTTGCTCATCAACATAGTTGTTACTTGCGTCTTCTCTCTCTTCTTCTGTTACAAAATAGGGAAGAATATGCAAAGTTTGATGCAGTTCACGAAACTTGCTGCGATTCGCCTGTACTGACACTTCTCGTCCACTTAGCAAAACCTGCAATCGAGTTTTATGCTGATTAAATTGCCAAACTCTAGACCTGACTTCTTCCACAAACTGGTTAGCAACTTCTTCAGCAATTTTGCCCTGCTTCGATAGCTCATCTAAGCCATCGAAGATAATCAGCAATCGTTCTTCACCGTCAATTCGATCTATCGGATTATGACGCAAGAAACGCTCAACTTGCACAAATTCCCCCACGGCTTTAAGCAAGTCATCCGAGGGGGTAAATAGGTGTAGGGGAATCAACAGAACGGGAATTTCCCCTTTTTCTGCCTGTTGGGCGGCAAAGATTTTGGCAAACGAAGACTTGCCACTACCTGGGCCTCCACTAATCGAGCGAATGGCATCATCAGGCTTCGCTTCCTGCAACCACGTTTCCAGTTCACTATTTAGGTCAACGACAACTCGCTCATGGTCTTTCCCTTCACTAATGGCTAGTTCTATTTTCTGCTCCGGCTGACGCTCAACCTGACGCTCATAGTAGGCTCGTAACGGCACGTAGACCTGTTTCAGGCTGAAGGCTTCTAAGAACATCGGTTCTTCAACTCGCTTTTGCAGCCATGCCCGATACCGCAACCATCCCTGCTCTCGTTCAGTGGCTTGAGTGAAGGGTGTATCCAGTTCCTCTTTCAGGACAGCATAGTCTTGTGAACGAGTCCGCCACTGCTCATTCAAGGCAAAGACAAAGTAAGCAGAAAGGCGTTCGCTTATTTTCTCGGTTTCAACCTTTTTCTCAACAAACTCTTCTAACCACTTCGCCAACCCAGTCTTAGCGGCTTTAACAATAGGCAAATCTTTGGGACGCTCAAAAAAGTCTCGATCAATTACCAATTCACCATTTTCCAAAGATGAATTTAGCTGGTTGTACAAAGCCTTGAGATTTTCCGGCTTCTTAACTAGCAGCTCTTTATTCTCCTTTAACAAATTCTCTATGGCCTGCTTTAGAGAGCGAACAATCAGCAAAGCAGCAATTTCTCCAGGTTTTGACTCTAGCCCAAGGGATGTCAGAACCTCCACTCCATTTTCAGGAAGGTTGTCCAACTTTAGCAAAGCGACGTTTACCCCAGCCTTACCCAGTGCCGTAAGTAGCTCCTTGGGGTTGACCTTAATATCTTTGTGCAATACTGAACGATGCTTCTCAACTTTAATTCCAGGTTCCCCAGACATAGGGCTTCTAATTCTGCCTCTAAAAATTAGTCGCTCCCATCCTAACCTCCTCCAGATAGACGAGGTTTTTCCCCTTCGGGCATAGTTAATTCCTAGGGAGCTATCTCGGCAAGCTATAACCTAACTTCAATAGAGCATTGCGGAACTTAGTTTCCGATGCCATTGGCACAACCAAAGAGCGATCGCCTGCCAGCCTATAATAGGGTTTAGTCTGCCTATCATCCAAATCAGTCCTCAAGCGCGATCGCATTCGCTTGGATTACTGCTACCTTCGGTATAAAAACTATAGCTGTGCGCGATCTTGGGTTGAGAGACGCAGAGGATCGTGAGATTTTTGAGGCGGCGAAGGCTCAGGGGGTAGTTGTCATGACTAAAGATAGAGATTTTGCCCTTTTTAGTTGAACCATATGGTTCACCTCCACAGGTGATTTGGCTGACTTGTGGCAATACCTCTAATGCACGACTCAAAGAAATCCTTACTGCCACTTTGCCAGATGCTCTGGAACTGTTGCGATCGGGTCAAAGGCTTGTAGAAATTACTGGCAATTAGATGTATTGTCTCTACAGTATTGCTATAGAGTCGGTCATGAGGGGGATAATCTCACCCCAAGCAGGTAAGGTATATATTGTCCACCCTACTCACAACTACTCATCAGTAGAGGAGACAATTCATGGCTTATTACTGGTTTAAGGCATTTCACCTGATTGGCGTTGTCGTTTGGTTTGCCGGGTTGTTCTACCTAGTGCGTCTTTTCGTCTATCATGCCGAGGCTTCACAGGAGCCAGAACCAGCCCAAACAATTCTCAAAAATCAGTATCAGATTATGGAAAAACGCCTCTATCACATCATTACTACGCCAGGAATGGTGGTGACAGTGGCAATGGCAATTGGTTTATTGATTACTGAACCGGAA
>DATNQP010000677.1:0-30180 GCA_036703965.1 Leptolyngbyaceae cyanobacterium | reverse complement strand
GATTTGCCAAAAATGTTTGGCATTCACCTGTTCTTGTCTGGTCTTCTGTGCTTTGGCTTTGGTGCCTTCCACCTGACCGGACTATTTGGGCCTGGGATGTGGGTTTCTGACCCCTATGGCGTTACGGGCAGCGTTCAACCTGTTGCTCCAGCTTGGGGACCTGAAGGCTTTAACCCCTTTAACCCTGGTGGGATTGTTGCTCACCATATCGCAGCGGGTGTTGTTGGCGTTATTGCAGGTTTATTTCACTTAACTGTCCGACCGCCGGAGCGGCTATTCAAAGCCCTGCGGATGGGGAATATTGAAACCGTACTTTCCAGCAGTATTGCTGCTGTCTTCTTTGCCGCTTTTGTTGTGGCAGGGACGATGTGGTACGGCAGTGCGGCTACGCCCATTGAACTGTTCGGTCCGACCCGTTATCAATGGGATAGCGGTTATTTCCAGCAGGAAATTGACCGCCGCGTACAAGCCACTGTGGCATCAGGAGCGAGCTTGACACAGGCTTACTCAGAAATTCCAGAGAAGCTGGCTTTCTACGACTATGTGGGCAACTCTCCCGCCAAGGGCGGTTTGTTCCGCACCGGACCGATGGACAAGGGTGACGGTATCGCTCAAACTTGGCTTGGTCATCCGGTGTTCAAGGATAGTCAAGGTCGGGAATTGACAGTTCGTCGTCTACCCAACTTCTTTGAAACATTCCCTGTGATTTTGACCGATGCCAATGGAATTGTGCGTGCGGACATTCCTTTCCGACGGGCAGAATCAAAATATAGCTTTGAGCAGACTGGTGTTACAGCCAGCTTCTACGGTGGTGCTTTAGATGGTCAAACCTTTGAAGACCCAGCCGAAGTGAAAAAATATGCTCGTAAGGCTCAACTGGGTGAACCCTTTGAATTCGACCGCGAAACCCTAAACTCTGACGGTGTGTTCCGTACCAGTCCACGGGGATGGTTCACCTTCGGTCATGCGGTGTTTGCATTGTTGTTCTTCTTTGGTCACATCTGGCATGGTTCCCGGACTCTCTTCCGAGATGTGTTTGCTGGTGTAGAAGCAGACATGGAAGAGCAAGTCGAATGGGGTCTCTTCCAGAAGGTGGGCGACAAGTCCACTCGGAAGAAAGAGACTGTGTAAACCGGCAACTTTGTAAAAGCCAAAAGGCAAAAGTAAAAATAATTTTTCTTTTGCCTTTTTACTTTTCACTTTTGCTGGGCGAGGTAGACTGGTAGTTAAGCAGATAATCAGGAATTATTGACATGGAAAGCGTTGCTTATATCTTTATCTTGGCCTGCGCGATTGGCACCCTCTTTTTTGCGATCGCCTTCCGGGAGCCACCTCGGATTGAAAAGTAATTAATCGCCCTCGCGCGATCATCACAACTTTATAGCTCTGTTGGATACCCTGAGCCGCAAGCGTATATTCACCCCTCTACGCGAGGAAGTTGGATAGACGACTACCGGCTCAGATTTTCGCATTTATCCACAGTATCCTGATTCAGAGCTTAAGAGAGATTTGCTGCCCTTGAGTCCACCTCGCAGGAAAGGACTTTCCCTATGCAATGCCCCTATTGTCAGCACACCGACAGCCGTGTTCTTGAGTCCCGTTCAACAGAAGCCGGACAAAGTGTGCGGCGTCGTCGAGAGTGTTTGTGCTGTAAACATCGCTTCACGACTTACGAACGCATTGAATTTGTGCCTGTAACCGTCATCAAACGCGATGGGAAGCGGGAATCGTTTGACCGATCTAAGTTATTACGTGGAATTGTACGTGCCTGTGAAAAGACAGGCATCCTCCAAAGACGCCTGGAAGCATTAGTTGATGAGATTGAAGCAGAAGTCCAACAGCGATTTGGGCGGGAAGTCAGTAGCAATGAGATTGGTGAGTTGGTACTTCTGTACTTACGAAATGAGAATGAAGTCGCCTATGTCCGTTTTGCCTCAGTCTATCGCCAGTTTCAAGGCATCCGAGATTTTGTTGAGACCTTAGATCATCTCAAAAGCCACGCTGAGTTAATTGAGACATCAAAAGCGTCACAAACTACCGACGCTGAGGTAGACAATCAGGAATTACCGAACTCTGTAATGACACATTCTTAAATCTAGCTCCACTTTCCCGATAAAAAAGTTGTACCGCCCTAATGGTGGTAGATCGAACACTTAAGAGATCCAGCTTAAGTTATAATTATTTGTCTGTACCTTTATTAAATCTTCTAAAATAGGGTTGAGACAAAGCGATGTAGGTGTAGGCAGCACAATGCCGACGTGCGTGTACATCGACAGGAGGCATAGTCATTACGGAGATAAAACTAGGAAACGCAACGCACATGCTCAGTCAGAAAACAACCGTTACAGATATTGGCTTCACTCACGAGGATTTCGCCGCTCTCCTCGATAAGTATGATTATCACTTCAGTCCCGGCGATATTGTCGCTGGTACTGTATTCAGTCTGGAGCCGAGGGGTGCTCTGATTGACATTGGTGCTAAAACCGCTGCATATATTCCAATCCAGGAAATGTCAATCAACCGGGTTGATAACCCGGAGGAAGTCTTACAGTCAAACGAGACGCGGGAATTTTTCATTCTGACTGACGAGAATGAAGATGGACAACTTACCCTCTCAATTCGTCGCATCGAGTATATGCGGGCTTGGGAGCGAGTACGTCAGCTACAAACGGAAGACGCGACAGTACGCTCTCTTGTGTTTGCTACCAATCGTGGTGGTGCTCTGGTACGCATTGAGGGATTGCGCGGCTTTATTCCTGGTTCTCACATCAGCACTCGCAAACCCAAGGAAGATTTAGTGGGAGAAGAACTGCCCCTAAAGTTCCTGGAGGTAGATGAAGACCGCAACCGCTTGGTACTGAGCCACCGCAGGGCATTGGTTGAGCGCAAGATGAATCGCTTAGAAGTGGGTGAGGTCGTGATTGGTTCAGTACGTGGAATCAAGCCCTATGGTGCCTTTATTGATATCGGTGGTGTTAGTGGGCTGTTGCACATCTCTGAGATTTCCCATGACCATATCGATACGCCCCATAGTGTATTCAACGTCAATGATGAAGTGAAAGTGATGATCATTGACTTGGATGCGGAAAGAGGTCGGATTTCTCTTTCCACCAAGCAGTTAGAGCCAGAACCAGGGGATATGATCAATAACCGCGATCTGGTCTACGATAAGGCGGAAGAAATGGCAGCGAAGTATCGGGAGAAGATGCGTGCCCAACAGCAAGGTACCACTCCTGAACAGACTGAACCTGAACAGACTGAACCTGAAGATGCAGAGATTGAGGTTGAACTTGATGTTGAAGAAGAGCTGATAGCGGCGGCGGCTGAAGAGTAATAACGTTCTGGAAGGGGACTGGGTTTGACCCCCTGAGTGGTTAGTGGAAGAGGGATCTCCCCTCTTTTTTATTGTCACAGGAGGATTCGTCCTTGGTAACCATTTGCTGTAGGAACGTCACATTCCCGAATATCCAGGCGGTCATATTTGATAAAGACGGTACGCTAGAGGACTCGCAAGTCTTTTTGAGAGAACTAGGGCAAAAGCGATCGCGCCTAATCGACGCCCAAATTCCTGGGACTGGAGAACCCCTACTGATGGCGTTTGGCATCCAGGGGGACACCCTTGACCCGACTGGTTTGATGGCAGTGGGCAGCCGTCGCGAAAATGAAATTGCTGCTGCTGCCTATATCGCCGAGACAGGTCGAAGCTGGATAGAGTCACTCGCGATCGCTCGTAGTGCTTTTGAAGAAGCGGATCGCTACCTGAAAGATGCTGCGGCGACTTCACCCCTGTTTATCGGTAGCTTGGAAGTGGTGAAGTTCCTTAAAGATGCTGGTTTAAAACTGGGAATTCTCTCAGCTGCAACAACCGCAAGCGTGCAAGCCTTTGTCAGGCGTCATCAACTCGACCCTTACATCCAGTTACAGCAAGGCGTCGATCAAGGCCCCAGCAAGCCTGATCCAGCCTTGTTTATCCAAGCTTGCCAAACCTTAGGTGTTGAACCCGCGTCAACCCTGATGGTAGGAGATTCTGCTGGTGATATTGAAATGGGGCGTAGTGCCGGTGCCGCCGGTTGTATCGGTATTAGCTGGGCTACATCGGGTAGAGTAGCACATTTGGAAGGGGCAGATGTGGCGATCGCACAACTTGATGAAATCCAAGTGCTTGATGCTTGACCTGAATCGCTCACTTCTTAGCTGAAGTGAGCGATTCAGCTTGTACAAGCTTTGAGTTCTCTTCCAAAACCTCCAAGTTCTTGAGCAGGCGAAGTGCTGATTTATAGCTTTCCTCAGTCAATTCCTCCCGCTCTTCAGGACTATCAACCAGGTCATCAACCATTAACTGCAAGAAACCTATCATCGGGTTGAGGTGAGTGCGAACTTCATAAAAGGTCTGGGCGATCGCGTTATTGACAGCCGCGTCAACGACATCATTGGGGTCACGGTCGAATTGCATTGAGTATAGGCGAGTGTAGTAACCGTCTTTTTGGAGAAGTTCCTCATGAGTGCCGACTTCCACGACTCGGCCTTTGTCTAGCACAGCGATTTGATTGGCTTTTTGCACTGTGGAAAGGCGGTGAGCAATCACAACCGTTGTGCGATCGCGACAGAGTTCATCAATAGCCTGTTGCACTAGGCGCTCGGAAACGGTATCTAAGGCACTGGTTGCCTCGTCCAAAATTAAAATATCTGGGTTACGCAGCAAAGCACGAGCGATCGCCATTCGTTGTCGTTGGCCCCCAGACAAGAGAACGCCGCGATCGCCAATCATCGTATCGAATCCCTGAGGCAGTCGCACAATAAATTCATAGGCATTGGCCCGCTTCGCGGCAGCAATCACTTCCTCGTCTGTTGCATCGGGCCACGCATAGGCAATGTTATTGCGAACTGAGGTATTAAACAAAAAGGTATCTTGACTAACAATCCCCATTACGCTTCGGACAGATTTGAGATCGAACTCCCGCAGATCGGTGCCGTCTAGGGTGATGCAGCCCTCCGTAGGGTCATAAAATCGGGGTAAAAGATCGGCCAAAGTTGACTTACCGGCACCTGATGCCCCCACTAAAGCCAAGGTGGTACCGCGAGGTAGGTACAAATCAACCTCCTTGAGAACCAAATCTGGCTGAGTGGGATAGGCAAACGATAGGGACTTGAAATGAATGCCTTCTCGCAATGGCTTATAAGGTAAAGAACCGTTGCCCATGAACGGCTTATTATCACGGCGTAAGAAGTCATTCACAATCTCCACACTGGGAGTGCTATTAGCTAAAGACCCCCGAGCATTGTTTAACTGGGAAATAAACGGCAGTAGCCGGGAAAGCAACAATAAGTAAGTGAGTAGCACCGCCGAGAGGGCTTCAAGCTGGTGAGCAAAGAAGGCTCGACCAAGAAAGACAATCGCCAGGAGACCCACAATACCTGTAAACTCACTGACCGGCCCAATTGCCGCAGAGTTAGCTTGAGATTCAAAATCCGCCTTTTCGCGAGCGCGAATTAACTCATGGATTTTTTGATATTCTCTGCCTTCGTTCCCCGTTGCCTTAACTAGTCGAATCCCACTCAGCGCTTCCAGTACGGCAATGGAATAACCTTTGGACATCTCTGAAAGCTGCTTGCCATAATACTTGGCACGGGAGATTGAATATTGATTAACTACTGCAACTAAAGCGAGTAAGACTGTTGAAGCCAGTGTTAGTTGCCACGAAATTGCCAGCAGCAGACCCACAAACACCAACACGGTAATCACGGTAATCACTATCCTGATCAACGTGCCAATTGCACCGGCAGCCCGATTAATTTCGCCACCCAGGCTGTTGATCAGATCGCCCACTTTCATCTGAGAATAAAAATCCAGATCCACCTCTAGCAACAAACGCACTCCAGCTTCCCGCAGATCCGATGTGAGCGTCCGCATCAGAGAACTCGATACTAAGGCAGCGGCATAGGTGGCAATATTCTTCAAAAGTATAATTGCTACAATCGCTGCTGCCATCACTGCCAGACGATAGTCGGCAGGAATGCTCTCAAAGGGCGACATAATCGCTTGAAGAATCGGTGGCCCACTCTTTAAATTGATTTTTTGACCTAAGAAATTTAAAATTATGGGAACAATTAGGGCTGTACTGACCCCATTAAATAATCCGCCCGAAAATCCTAGAACTATCGTCAGTACAATCCAACCAGGATAACGGCTAGCATATTTGAAGAGAAGCTTTGAAAACATGCCCTACTATCCTTAGTATTCCTATAGAAGTGACTGGAAATTCATCAATGCCATCAATTTAAGGTTTAACGGCTACCGAACTCATCAATAATTTACTTTTGCCTTGCTGCCTGATTGTGTATAGATTTTAACAGCAACCTGCAACATCCGGCTTTAACTATAAACCTGCAATTATTTCTGAAAGTATAACTGCCATCGCCTCTGTACTGTAGTACTCTACACATCTTTCTCTTGACCGCTTCCCTTGCTCCTGAGCTTCATTAAAATGCTGGAAAATCCATTGAATCTTTTCAGCGATTTGCTCTGGGGAATTTGGGTCAACCAGATAACCTGTTCCCCCTAAAATTTCTGGCATATCTCCTACTCGTGTTGCTAAAATCGGCTTTCCCATTGCCATTCCATCTGTCAGTTTGAGAGGAAACTGCGCCCGAGCGGTTAATGTATCTCGTTGTGGAACAACCACAATATGGGCAGCCGCTACCACTTCAGGCATTACTTCAACGGGAGATCGGGGTAACTTAATAATCCAACGTCCCCATTGCTGGATGAGTTTATCATCATAGTCATCGTAGGGACTGCCGCCAACAATAACTAGTCTTAAGTCTGGTTCGTTAAGATGATCTAGGGCTATTAATACATCTTCAACTCCCTTGTGAGGTCGTGGTGCTCCAGGAAACATTAAAATCCGATATTCAGAGAGACCATAACGCACCCGGCTTGCCTCAGAGTCATACTGATGAGGGTCAAATAGTGAAGTATCTTTTCCATTAGGGAGATAAACACCACCAAAGCGTTCTTTGAGAAACTCGGTATCTATCGTTATAGCATTAGCACGAGAGACTAAATGTTCCATCCACTTGAGATAAAGAGGATGATCTGGATATCTCAAGGCACCGTCTTTTTTTAAAATATCCCTACCTAACTGTTTTAGAGTAGGACGATACTTCCATTCAGATCCTCCATGCCAACTTAGCTCCCAGTCATCCATATCTAAGAGGACAGGACGACGGTTGCCCAATTGCTTTAGTAGAGATATCCCAAAACTTGTAGTTTTAGGCTTTACTGCATAAATAATATCTCCATCTATTTTTTTTAGAATGTCTTGAGCAGCTGTGAAGAACTCAGGATAGTTGTTGCCTTCTACAGAAATAATTGACATCCCAGAGGGAGGAATTGCATAGAGGTCTTTCCCGAATATAAATCCTACAACCTCTACTTCATAGTTCAGTTTTTTGAGGACTTGTCCTAACAAAAAAGCTCGGACTGAGCCTCCTCCAGAAAAGTCACTTACAACTAAGGAAACCTTCGCGTTCATCTTTATGCTAAAACTTCATAACTACGATCTGCTAGATAAACTTTGAATTACTTAATAACTCTTATTCCCCTACTCCTCTAACTGGTTTTTTCTTTTTTCGTAGAACTGAATACATTTGAAAAAATAGATAGAAGTTTTTTAGATCGAGGTCCCCGATATTTTTCATACAGTAAAAAACTGGGAGTCAAGGTTCTCATTAAATATAATAAATTCAATAAAGACTTATTACCTACCTTAAGCTTCTTCTCGCCCAAATAAAAAGGAGGCTGAGCAATTCTCAGCAAACGATCAAAATTACTTTTATCTTTTTCTCTAATCGTATCTTTAATCAAGTAATCTAGGCCTGGTTCACACAATGGCATCAAGTCCCTATGCTTTTCGTAAACTGTTTCGTAGAGCATGATATAAAAATTTTTCATGTAAGACCAATTATTGGTTCTATTAGTCTGATGCTTTGTGTAAAATGCTCCAACGATAGGAGTATAAATAAACTTGACTCCTGACACTAGAAGCTCTAACGGGAAATCTCTATCTTGTAGAGCTTTAAGACGTTCATCAAACATCTTCTTCTGAAAAATGCTTCTGTTCATCAGCATGCATTGCTGGAGGACAGGAAAGGGAGAATCAGCTAAAAAGTCAGGAATGAGTAATCTCTCAATCAATTCTTCACTGGTCAAAGACCCAATGACATTTAGCTGCCTTTTAATAATATTTTGCTCTTTGTCCATGAATACTCGTTCATAATCAGAATAGAAGATGGTATCTTTTCCATCCGAACCGTCCTCTAAATGACTTAATTGAAAACTTGTTTTATTTTCATCAATCCAGTCATCTCCATCTAAAAAATGAATCCACTCCCCTTGGGCTTGTCGAAAGCCGAAGTTTCGAGCAGAAGATACTCCACCGTTTTCTTTATGAAAATATTTAACTCGTGAATCTATACTCATTAAATGCTCTGCTATCTCACGAGTATTATCAGTGGAGCCATCATCAATCATGAGGCATTCAAAATCAGTAAAGGTTTGTGAAAGGACACTTTTAACTGAGCGCTCAAGGTAGGGAGCTTGATTAAAACAAGTAACAATGATTGATACCAATGGAGCCATTCCTCAAGCCATCCTCTTGTTCAATGACGATTGATGTAACTTTGATAAGCAGGTTGCTAGAAATAAACTTAACTCTTTGAGGGATTGGGTATTAGGGGATGGGGACAGCGAATTCTTCCTCTGTCCCCAAAACAACAAGTTGTGTTAACTACAGCCACCTGCTTAAACTCTTTTGAGCCTCTGACTGTCTGATGAGTTTTGTGCACCTAGGCATGGCGCTTTTGATGCCAATGCCAAGCATGGGTCAGAATATCCTTCAGATCTGAGTATTGAGGAGACCAACCTAACAGTTTTCTGGCTTTGTCGCTACCTCCGACTAAAACCGGTGGATCGCCAGGGCGGCGATCGCATTCCTCTGCCTTGATTTCTCTCCCTGTGACTGTCCTTGCTGTTTCAATGACTTGCTTAATCGAAAAGCCGTTGCCATTGCCCAGATTAAAAACTTCACTCTTGCCACCCTGCAACAGATATTCCAAGCCCAGAACATGGGCATCGGCTAGGTCACTAACATGAATAAAGTCCCGAACACATGTCCCATCTGGGGTAGGGTAGTCTGTACCTAAAATTGAGACAGAGTCTCGTTTTCCCAAAGCCGCCAGTAACACTAGCGGGATTAGGTGGGGTTCTGGCATATGATCTTCCCCCAACAACCCCGTTGGTTCAGCACCTGCCGCATTGAAGTAGCGGAAGCAAACTGACTTCAAATCATAGGCAGTATTAAAATCCGATAGAATCCGTTCTACCATCAATTTACTTGCCCCATAAGGATTGATCGGGATTTGGGGATGATCTTCAGAAATCGGCACCGACTTGGCTACACCATAGGTGGCACAAGTAGAAGAAAATACAAAATTCTTGACTGAGGCTGCTATCATCGCTTCTAGCAGAGTCAAGGTACCTGTAACGTTGTTGCGGTAGTACTTCCCTGGAGCGCTGACAGACTCACCCACATAGGCATAGGCAGCAAAGTGCATGACTGCGCTTATCTTGTGCCTTGCGAATAGGCGATCGAGTAATTCCCGATCATTGGTGTCACCAACAACTAACTCTACCTGTAAAACCTTCTCTACGAGGTCTTGATGCCCATAGACCAGGTTATCCAGAATGACCACCTCATACCCTGCGCGTTGCAGTGCCAATACAGCATGAGAGCCAATGTATCCGGCACCCCCTGTAACTAAAATAGTTGCTTTGACTTGCGACACTTTAATACCTCTACTCTCTACCTTTTTCTGCACCTGAATAAGCTGGTGGCACTAGATGCTACCGAGCAAAATTCGGCATAATTTCATGCACCTGTTGAAAGCGGCGACCAAATCTTGAGTAGATAACGGGCATTGACTACCATAATGCCTGCTTAGCAAATTCGAGCGTGCCTGTGCCGATGCATAAACCTGAATATGACGCCCTGCTTAACCTAGACCAGTGCGGCAGAAGTTTCTCACCAGTTCGAGTAATAACCCGAAAAGCTGTTTTTCTTGCTCCCCCTGCCTCCCCTGCTCCCTGTCCTCACAGCTGATAGGTCATTCCTGCCAGCTTGTAATAGTTTCAGGGCGTCGCTAGTCAACTAGCTTCAAACGACCAGTCTGAACCTCGTCAAATATGGAATTAATTTGGCGACGTTCTTCGTCGGTAACATTGTAGTCAGAGAGGATAGCTGTTGTCAGCTGAAGATACTCTTGACGACTCAATTGTCCCCCTAAAAGGATCTGGTCTACTATTGGCTGAATGTTCAGGTTTGATGGACGCTGAGGTGTCGATGCCATACGCAGTTGCTCAATCCTTGATTTTCACCCAGAGGTGTTTGTCTGACTAGACTATTTAAGATTATCTTCTTTTCCTTCGACAGACAGAAGTTAAAGCCTTAATGATTTTGTGAACAATTTGTGAACAAACTATCAAGTTATGCTGTCGGTAGGGAACTCGCAAAAGGAGACCGTTTTAATGCAGGTAACCCGACTTCCAGCGCTATCGGACAACTATATCTTTTTGTTGCATGACCCCAAGCAGAATATTGCGGCTGTTGTTGACCCAGCAGAAGCGCAGCCGGTACTGCGGTGTCTAGAAGAACTTGGCGCTAAATTAGTGGCGATTTTCAATACTCACCATCACATGGATCATGTGGGTGGTAATCGGCAGTTGATGCAACGTTTTCCAGATACCTGCGTGTATGCAGGCGCTCAAGATCAAGGCAGAATTCCTGGGCAACAGGTGTTTTTACAGGAGGGCGAACACGTTGAGTTTGCGGGTAGAGTTGGGGAAGTCTTGTTCGTTCCCGGACACACCAGTGGGCATATCGCCTACTACTTTCCCCCAGCCGTCAGAGGTGAAACCGGCGAGTTATTCTGCGGAGATACTCTATTTGCAGGTGGTTGTGGCAGACTTTTCGAGGGTACACCGACACAAATGGTAGATTCCTTAAGCAAGCTACGGGCGTTACCGGACAACACGCGGATATGGTGCGCTCATGAGTACACCCTGAAAAATCTTCAATTTGCCCTGACTGTAGATGCCGAGAACCCAGATTTACAAACTCGATATGCTGAAGTTCAAGAGGCTCGCCGACGTTTAGAGGCAACAGTGCCATCCCAATTGGGTGTTGAAAAGCGCACAAATCCATTTTTGCGCTGGGACCAACCGACTCTCCAGTCTGCCGTCAAGTCCACAGAACCCCTACAGACATTTGCACGGCTGCGGGGCATGAAAGACCGATTTTAAGTGAGGACTAGGGACTAGGGACTGGGGATATGGGGAATTTTGTAGAAGAACTCTCCCCCTCTGGGCGTCATCTTCTTCCTAATCCCTAAATCCCCAATCACTAAAACCAACAATATTTATTTCCCTCAACTTGTTTAAGTTGTTTTCATCCCAAAGTTAGAGAATAGCTGCTGCATTGCTTCTGTATAAGGCAGCAAGAGCTGCACTTGTTCAGGCGACACGCGAGCCTGAATTTCAGCCACCAGCAACGGCAGCAATTGTTCTACCAGTTCCCAACTCACATCGATACTCGGAAAAACCATAATACACAGGGGAAGCAGTTCCTCTTCTACTGCCCTCATATTTCCCTCTAAAGCACATAGCCATAGATAGCCTTGGAACATTTCTATGTCTCGGATGCTAGAGGTTCTCACCCCTGGATCGTGCAGCTTTCCTCGACGACTGCGATGATTTGGGTACAATTGGGCAGCTCGGCGGTAGACATTCAGAGCAATCTCCATTGAAGCGGGTAACATTTGCTCGACAAGGGCTAAGACTGGTGAGTCAAGATTGTGCTTGGCAGCAGCGGCGCAGACTCTCTGCCAGGGAATACAGACTTGCTCTTCAACGAACTTGAAGTAAGGACTGAGCAACAGTTGCTCTGGCGTTGTCAGCCGATTTAGCACTAACTTGGAACACAAGTGAAACTGCGTGCTCATAAAGCCAATAGTCCGACGGTCAGGCGCTGACAAATGTTGCTCCTGAAGTTGCAGTAATAGGGGTTCAAGCGCCGTTGCTAGCTGTTTTACCTCTGAAAAATCTAGTTTTGGCAGTGCCGATGACCTAAAGGTATCAGTCGAGAAATCAACAGCGCCTACCTGTGGCAAAATTGCCAATAATGCGGGTGGCAGTGACTGCTGTTGGTAAACTTCCAGTACCTTCTGATAAACCTGTGCTGCTGTTCTGGCTATTCCTTGCCCTTCGGTTAAATTCACAATATTGGGAATATAAGAGAAGAGGACACTCGTCTGTATCCCAGCGCACTTGCAGTTGATCTCCACTATCTGCTGTAGCTTAGCAACGGTTTTAGCTCGGCCCTCAGGTGATGCAGCTTCAACCAACTCAGAGAAGGTCAAACTGCCTGCTTTTGAAGAGAGAGTTGACAAATCAGGTACGTAGCGCTCTGCCCAAAGCTGAACCAGGCGATCGACTGAGGTGTCGTTGACAAGTCGGGTGGTTACTAGCACGATTTTTCCTTCAAGATGTGTGGGGACATTAGAGAAATCCAGAACACCCCGATAGCAGATGGCTTGAGCGCAATTTCTGCGGTTCCCTCTGTAAAAATCGCAGGCTTTTTGCTTTTTTGTAGAAATGTAAAGATTTATATCCCCATCGTATGAGAGAAGACTTAGCATCAAGTTCAGCCAGATGGCGGATTTTAGCTCAGTAGAATTACTGGACTTTCTAAGCTGTCGTGTATTTGAGAAAGCAATATGAACTTTTCAGCCAAAGGGGAAGGGAGGGGTAGAGCCGAGTCTTGTCTGGTTGCGATCGCGTAACAGATTTTCGTACTATGGAGTGTTCTAGAACATCATCACTCCAAAGAAGCAGTCTGTACTCGAAATAAAGACTATGGCGAAACGCGTGCAATTAGTTTTAAATCAAGACGTTAGCAAGCTGGGAAAAACCGGCGACCTGGTTGAAGTGGCTCCCGGCTATGCTCGCAATTATCTAATTCCCAAAGGAATCGGGGTTCGAGCCACCACTGGCATCCTCAAGCAAGTTGAGCGACGCAAAGAGCAAGATCGGCAGCGCTTGCTAGAAGAGAAGCAACAAGCTCAATCCCTCAAGACTGCTCTAGAAACCGTTGGTCGCTTTACCATCCGTAAGCAAGTGGGTGAAAATGAGGCAATTTTCGGTACCGTTACTGCCCCGGAAGTAGCGGAAGCGATTCAAGCCGCCACCAATCAGGAAGTAGACCGTAGGGGAATTACTCTACCCGATATCAGTAAGCTCGGTTTCTACAAGGCAGAAGTCAAGCTACATCCGGAAGTCACAGCCGTTGTAGAAATTCAAGTTGCGTCTAACTAGTTAGAGTTGAAGGTTCTCAAGAGTTGCAGGTTGAACGTTAAAACCAATTTTCTAGCCTTCAACCTGTTAACCTATAACAGGCAAACTTTTCCTAATCTTTAGGCTGTTAACCTGCAACTCAATATAGGGGGTTGAGTGGTGCATCATCGCCGTCACTCAACCCCTTAATTCATTAAGCTGGTCTTATCTCCCGATCACTGCCTTGGCTATGGCTCAAGAACTGAATTTTTCTGCATTTAGCAACTCTTTACCCCCTCAAAACGTTGATGCCGAGGAGTCGATTCTCGGAGGCATTTTGCTAGACCCTGAAGCAATTGGTCGGGTTGCTGACCTACTTCGTCCGGAAGCCTTCTACATCAGTACCCACAAAGAAATCTACAAAGCTGCCTTAGCCCTTCATAACCAGCGTAAGCCAACGGATTTGATGAGCGTTACCACTTGGCTCTATGACCACGAAGTATTAGAGAAAGTTGGCGGTCAGAGTAAGTTAGCACAGCTAGTTGAGCGCACGGTGTCCGCTGTCAATGTTGACCGATACGCGGTATTGGTGATGGACAAGTACCTGCGCCGCCAGCTTATCCAGGCAGGCAATGAGATTGTGCAGCTGGGTTACGAGACCTCCATGGAGTTGGAAAATGTCCTCGACCAGTCGGAACAGAAAATTTTCAGCCTAACTCAAGAGCGCCCTCAGCAAGGTCTGACTCCGATTTCGGAGACGCTAATCCAGACTTTCCAGGAGATAGAAACCCGCCACCAGGATGTCGCCCTGCCCGGTCTACCCTCTAATTTCTATGACTTGGATGCAATGACTGGCGGTTTTCAGCGTTCTGACCTGATTATCATCGCGGGTCGCCCATCAATGGGAAAAACTAGCTTCGCGCTGGGGATTGCTCGTAATATAGCTGAAAACTTGCCAGTGGCGGTTTTTAGCTTGGAAATGTCGAAGGATCAGTTGGTGCAGCGGCTCTTGTCAAGTGAGGCGGGAATTGAAAGTAACTATTTGCGGACTGGGCGGATTAGTCAGAATCAGTGGCAACCTTTGAGCCACGCCCTTGGCACGTTATCGGCGTTGCCGATTTATATTGACGATACCGCTAACCAAACGGTGATGCAAATGCGATCGCAAGTGCGGCGTCTTCAGGCAGAAACAGGTGGCAAGTTGGGGTTAGTTTTGATTGATTACTTGCAATTGATGGAAGGCAGCGGCAGTGAAAACCGGGTGCAAGAGTTGTCTCGGATTACGCGCAGTCTTAAAGGCTTAGCCCGTGAACTCAGTGTTCCAGTGATTGCCCTCTCTCAGCTGAGCCGGGGGGTGGAAGCTCGTACCAATAAACGACCAATGATGTCTGATTTACGAGAGTCAGGCTCAATTGAGCAAGACTCGGATTTAGTTATAATGCTCTACCGCGATGAGTATTATCAGCCGGACACCCCAGACAGAGGCATTGCAGAAATCATTATCACAAAGCATCGCAATGGCCCGACCGGCGTTGTGAAGTTATTATTTGACCCACAATTTACTCGTTTTCGTAACCTTGCCTCTCCCAATCGGTGAGAATTCGACCCGATTGAGAGAGGTGAAATTTTTCTAGCTAATTCTCAGCAGTTCTACATCGAAAATGAGTTTGGCGTTCGGGGGAATAACTCCACCAGCGCCACGGGCACCATAACCCAATTCTGGGGGGATAATAAGCTGGCGACGCCCACCGACTTTCATTGTGCTGAGTCCTTCATCCCAGCCTTTGATCACTTGTCCAACACCCAGTTTGAACGAAAAGGGTTGATTGCGATCGCGGGAACTATCGAACTTTGTACCATCCTCCAGAGTGCCAGTGTAGTGAACCACAACGGTCTGACCCGTTTTTGGCGTTGCCCCGTTTCCCTCGTTAATTTCGACGTACTTTAGACCAGAGGGCGTCGTCACCGTATCATTACCTGTAGTCTGTTCACTGTCTGAACCAGTATTCATTGCAATAAGCCTTGTGTTATCAACAATTGGGTTAGCCTTGGTATCTAGAGCAACCACGGCGGGTTGAGTTGTGGTCAGTTCGTCAGCGATCGCTGAGTTTTTGCCAGGACTCAGTTGAGCCACAACCAGAAGTAACCCACAGGCTACTATAACCCCTAAACTAATTAGAATTTCTCTCAAAATCTCTCCTCCTAGATTGAACATTCCTCAACGCCAAAGCTTATTTTCCAGATCGCGCACCTGACGTTCCAGACGATCGATGCGACCTCGCAATTCATCCATTTCTGCTTGGCGAGGGACACCTAAATCTTGCAACATGTTACGCATCTGCCGTTCCATGTGTCCCTCGAAGTTTCCTTGCTCCGTCTTGAGCTGTTGCACCATATCATCAACAATCGCTTTGGCTTGCTCAGGATTAATTTTGCCATCTCTTACCAATTCATCACTAACCTCTCGCAATTTCTCTGCGACTATTGACGTTGTGCCAACACCAACCATCAATAACTGCTTGAGCCAGTTGTTATTATCCATGCTCTCTTCCTGTCACTCGGCGCTTAATCGGGTGGCTGAACGTAGACGGTTTCCCAAAGAGCGAGAAAAGAACTCGCTAAAGTCCCGCTTCGCTATCTTGATTTCTTCCTAGCCTACAGTTCTATTTTGTGACATCTTCCCAACAGCTGGGGCAAACCTTTTTTGCCAAAGATGGTATTGTGACACAATAGATCACAGTCTTCTCTAATGCTCTATCTAGCCGTCCAAAACAGCGAGCAGTCAAAATGGTGATTGAGTGGCTCAAAGTAATGGTTTCTCCCGAACTCCAGGAAAAGTTCATTCAAAAAGACGCCGAAATCTGGACAGCGACGCTTGCTAGCTATCCAGGATTCTTAGGCAAAGAAGTCTGGATCAATCCCGAAACCCCATCAGAGGTTGTCCTGATCATTCGTTGGGAAAGCCTGGAAGCGTGGAAAGCGATTCCGCAAGACCAGCTTGAACAAACTGAACAACAGTTCACTCAGGAGTTTGGAGAGAAACAGGAGATTATTGAGGCGGCTCAGTATCAAGTCCGAAAATTTCCCCTTGGCTCAGGCTAGTACAGCTAGGCAGAAGTTTTTAACCAGTTGTGTGGATAGGATAGCCATAGAACGCCTGTAAGCTCACGAGTTCTGCAACCGATGCCGAATTGTCCCCGCTGCCATCAATTCATCAACAATACAGCCGTTGCTTGTTCCCATTGTGGAACAGTTCTCAAAGCCTACGGTCATCCGGGTATTACCTTGCACCGAGCGATAGGAAACACACCGTTGTGCGAAAGCTGCACCTACCAGGCTGATGATACTTGTACCTTTCCCCAACGACCCGATGCTATGGAGTGTACCCTCTACGATGACATCTCCCAGCATCAGTCAAAAAGTGATCCGCTTTATGTCCCCCGAAGCAGCTTGCCTCAATCACTAAGACTCTGGTGTCAACGAAACCCAGCGTGGCTAGGTTTAATGGGATTGGTAATTGTGAGTTTCCTGCTTACCCTAATTGCGGCATCTCGATGAGTTGAAGAAGGAGTTCAGAATACAGAACTTCAGGAGTTGCAGAATGTCGTTGGGATGGGAATTATAACCCCACCATGAGGGTAGCTACACAAACGCATAAGTTCAGTGGGGGACTGTAACCCTTGATCGCCTGTAAGGTCGCTCCTAAGTTCATTCCGTTTGGAGTTCAAAAAAACTCCTGAACTCCTGAACTCCTGAACTTCTTTGTTCACATCACACTTGCAGCCGCTGAACTGGTTTCTGTTGTCACGTCGGTGTCCACTTGCAGCCGTTGCTCAACCGTTGTTTTTTCCTTAGCCACATCCAAATCAAACCAGAAGGTTGTACCAATACCGACTTCGCTGACTAAGTAGACTCGGCTATGATGTTTCTGAATGATATTTCTCACAATTGAAAGACCTAACCCCGTTCCTTCGAGGGTATGAACCCGGTTCTCTACCCGAAAGAACCTGTCAAAAATCGCCTCTTGGTCTTCTACATCAATCCCAATTCCCGTATCAGAGATTTCCACCCGTACTTGACCCGGTTCGTCTTGATGATGAAGCTCTGACTTTAGCAAATAGGCACGGATGGTAACTCGCCCACCAGGCTCCGTGAATTTCAGCGCGTTGCCAACCAAGTTAGCAAAAACTTGGAGCAACAGATCGTAGTGACCTAGAACTGGCGGCAAATCGGGTTCAATCTCTTGTCTAAGTTCAATTCCCTTATCTTTAGCATTCAGCTGGTAGGTTCGCAGTGTCTGCTCTACTGGCTGAGCCATATCTACAGGTTCAAAGTGATAAATCCGACAGGATTCAAGCCGTGATAAATCTAGGACATCATTGACTAGACGTGTTAAACGGTCAGTTTCACGATTGGCAGTTTCGAGAAACTCCCTGCGCTCGGTTTCAGTGAGGTCTTCACCGTATTCGTGGAGGGTTTCGATAAATGATTTGATGTTGAATAGAGGCGTCCTCAGTTCGTGGGAGACATTGCTGATGAACTGGCTTTTTGCCTCATTCAGTTCTACCTCACGGGTGATATCCTGCACAGTCATCGCAATACCTTTGACGCTCTCACGGTACTGATCGAAAACCTGCGTTAAGAGAATGCGGACAGTTCGAGGCGCTGGTTCAGTAAGCGTAATTCGGAACTCTTCCCCATCGCGTCCTATGCTAGGGTCTTCGAGCATAGTTCGCGATCGCAGCAGCGCATCGCCATCGCCAGTCGTCTGTGAAGCGGCAATTTGATACAACGGTCGTGTGAGTTCCATCGTGACTGGAGCAGGCAGGTGATGCAAGAGATTTTCTCCCACGATGTCACTGCCTTCCCAACCAAAAAGACGCCGTGCTGTCGGGTTGACCAAAATCACTTGGAAATTGGTATCAATTAAAACAGCACCATCGGCAATTGTCGAAACTAGCGTTTCTAGCTTGGCTTTCTCAGCGGTCAGTTCCTCAATATTTTGTTCTTCATAGCGCTCCAGCCGCTCTGCCATATCGTTGAAACTAAAAATCAGTTCACCCAGTTCTCCTCCTAAAGGCAGGTCAATCCGCTGCTTGAAATTACCAGCAGCAATATTTTTGACACCTCTTAGCAGTTCCTTAATGGGCTTGGTGATCATCAGGGCGTTAAACACCGCACCCAAAATTACCATTACCCAAATCGATATAAAGACCGCGATCGTTACGTCTCGTGTCAAATTTGAGGAGGCAATAACCGTAGGATTCGCGTTAATACCAATTGCTAAGACTCCCAGATATTTGCCGTTATGCATTAGGGGGACAAAGACATCCGTCACTTCCCCATCCGGCGTTAGGTGTTGCCGCACCATCGGCAACTCGGATTTTTGGGCGTAGTTTTCTGGTAGCTCAATCCGACGCTGAATCGTCAGAGAGTTTTGCACCTCAGATTCAGAGAAGGGAATTCCAAAAAAGATTTTGCCATCCTCATCGGCGTAGATCATGTAGCGCACACTGGAGGTGCTGCTATAGAAGCGGTGAGAAAAGCGAGCTACCTCCGTCAGATTATTTTCCGCAATCAGAGGTGCAACATTGGCGGCCAGCAACAGACCCAAGTCGCGACCGAAGCGAGTGTCGTTTGCTCTAGCGTCATGTTGAATTGTGTTCACCGCCCAGAAGGTCAAGCCACTCATGCTCAAGGAGACAACCAGTGTTGCCGCCGCCATGAGCCGGGTTTGGAGTGTAAACTCCGACCACCAATGGGCAATAACTTCTCGAATGGTTTTTAGCAACGCTAAGCTTGGTCGGTTTACCACTATCAACAAAAGAAAATTACAGGGCTTTTCTAAAGGGTAGAGAATTTTATCAAAGAAAAGTTGATCCCAAAGAAGCGTCTACCAATTATATACGTACTGACCCGACGCTCACGCTTTCTGGGGAGAATCTGAGGCATTGAGTACCGCACTGTGATCGCTCGCTCAAGTTCAAGCCTCTTTGAGGAAGACGCTTCCTTACTTGCTTAAACGGTTAACCGGGTAGAAAGCCAGCATTGGCGACATTATGAGCAATATCTTTACGGTAATACATCCCTTCAAATTGGATGCAATTCATTGCCTCATAAGCCTGTGCGATCGCCTGATCAAATGTCTCTCCCGTCGCCGTCACACCTAGCACACGACCGCCATCTGTCACTAGCTGTTGCTGCTTGAGTTGAGTCCCTGCACAGAAAACGGTAGCCCCCAGTTCCTCAGCTTGCTCGATCCCCGTAATTACATGACCCTTCTGGTAGGCACCTGGATAGCCTTGAGCGGCAGCGACGACACAAACAGCTGCCCCTGGCTTCCAGCTAATCGCTGGGAGTTGCTCAAGCCGCTGCTGGGTACAAGCAAGCAGGAGTTCTTCTAGAGGCGTCTCTAACAACGGTAGGATGGCTTGAGTTTCCGGGTCGCCAAAGCGACAATTAAATTCCAAAACCGTTGGGTCACCTTCAGGAGTAATCATCAATCCTGCATAGAGGACGCCGCGATAGTCGATGCCTCGTTGCCGTAGGGCGTCAACTGTCGGCTGGAGAATTTCTTGTTCGATTCGTTCCATCAAGGCAGGGTTCACAAGCGGTGCTGGAGCATAAGCTCCCATCCCACCCGTGTTTTCTCCAGTATCCCCCTCACCAATCCGCTTGTGATCCTGAGCGGGTAGCAAGGGTCGAACGCTCATGCCATCTGTCAGAGCCAAAATAGAGACCTCTTGACCCGTCACATACTCTTCAATCACCACGGTACTAAAACCGTGCTTGAAGAGGGATGCAACGGCGGCTTGTGCCTCCTCAACCGTTGAGGCAACTGTAACTCCCTTACCGGCTGCCAAGCCATCCGCTTTGACAACAATTGGTGCTTCTTGAGCCGCACAGTGAGCGATCGCTGCTTCAACTTCCGTAAAAACAGCGTATCGTGGCGTGGGAATGCCAGCGGACTGCATCAACGTCTTAGCCCAGGCCTTACTCGACTCAATCTGTGCTCCTTCCTTCGTTGGACCAAATACCCTCAGGTTTTGGTGCTGGAGGTAGTCTGTTATTCCCAAAGAAAGCGGGAGTTCTGGACCAACAACAATTAAAGAAACATTCTGAACCAAAGCAAACCGCGCAATTCCCTCAAAATCATCAACTCGCAAGGAAATATTCTGGCAATGCTCAGTCGTTGCTGTGCCACCATTACCGGGAATACATATCACCTGCCGAATCCGTTGAGATTGCAGCAGTTTCCATGCGAGGGCGTGCTCGCGTCCCCCATTGCCAACCACCAAAACCTTCACGTTAGCCTTGCGCTCCAGAAGAATTGAACTTTAAGGGTAAACACTGACAAATTGGTTTAGCTGTCCGTTGTTTGTGGCAACTGACCCTGACAAAAAGCCAAGATATAAATTAGGTCAGTTAAATCCAAGGACAGCTTATCCAGCTTTTGAGTCAAGCAAATGTTCTACATTATGCCATGTGATTACCAGATGACTAGGGAGTCTGACTCAAAGCGAGGAAAAACCAACTGAGGGAAGTGTGCCAAACTGGGTTTGAGCAATTGGGTACCTGAGGACCTGAACTCAAGAGTAGGAGTGTTCCCAAGTCCTAAGTGAGTAGGAATACCCCCTTAGATAAGCATTAAAAAACTGATGAGTTTGTTTGAGAGCTGAACTTATGGCTACTAATATCGTTACCGGCGCGGCGGGGTTTATTGGTTCTCATCTGGTAGAAGCGCTGCTAAGCCAAGGCGAGAAAGTAATTGGCATTGATCAATTTAACGATTACTACGACCCGAACCTCAAGCGTAAGAATGTTGCTGCCTTTGAAGCTCATCCCGCATTTGAGTTAGTTGAGGGAGACATTCAGTCTATGGACTGGAAAGCTCTCTTGGAGGATGTAGAAGTCGTGTATCACCAAGCGGCTCAAGCGGGGGTTCGGGCTAGCTGGGGTGGAGGCTTTCGGGCTTATACCGAGCGCAATATCAACGCTACGCAAATTTTGCTGGAGGCGGCAAAGGACGCCAAACAGATGAAGCGGTTGGTGTTTGCCTCAACCTCTTCGGTCTACGGGAATGCAGAAACTCTCCCAACCTCTGAATTGATTTCTCCCCAGCCGGTTTCTCCTTATGGAATTACGAAGCTGGCAGCTGAACGCCTGTGCGGGCTATACTACCAAAACTTTGACGTGCCTGTGACAGCATTGCGCTATTTTACCGTTTACGGTCCCCGTCAGCGCCCAGATATGGCTTTTCACAAGTTCTTTAAAGCGGCGATCGCGGATGAAGCTATTCCCATTTATGGTGATGGACAGCAAACGCGAGATTTTACGTTTGTCAGTGATGTTATTGCTGCTAATCTGGCGGCGGCTACGGTGCCAGCCGCTGTTGGTGAAGTATTCAATGTGGGGGGGGGTAGCCGAGTGGTGTTAACAGACGTCCTAGACACAATGGAACAAGTTGTCGGACGTCCAATTCGCCGCAATCATATTGAATCCGCGATGGGAGATGCTCGTCACACCGCAGCGGATGTATCTAAAGCTCAGCAACTGCTGGGATACCAGCCACAAATCTCTCTAAAAGATGGCTTGTTACAGGAATGGCACTGGATTCAGTCGTTGTACGCCTGAGCAAGTAGTTACTTCACGTTAAGTATCTTATACGACTGATTTTGAAAGGCGACAGGAAACGTTGAAGGGTGCTTTACAGGAACAACCCAATAGTTGATGGGAAAGCGGGATTGTAGCTGCTTTAGACTCTCATCAGTAAGTTTTTCATAAAGACTGTTGAGTTTCTCTCTACCCTTCTCCTGTGTTAGTCCAGGTTGTGTGATGTCAAGACCAAAGATTTTGAGGCGTTCTGTCCAAGGTTTCACAAAGGAGCGATCCCACAGGATTGCAGAACCATTTTTCCAGTTTACAAAGGCTGGGCGCTTGGCGATCGCACGAAAATTCCCCCAGTCTGGATCTACAAGAAATACTGCCTCGATCGGGCTATGGAGTTCAAATAGACAGAAATTAATCAACCTATTAAGAAACGCTTACCTAACGCGATCGCTAAAATACCACTGATCATTAAGCCGACTCCCAACCAACTTACCGTAGAAACTTTTTCTCGAAGAAGAATGGCTCCTGCAAGGGTAGTTGCAACAACCGTTAAACCAATCACAACGGGATAGGCTACTGATAGATTAAACTTGCCTAAAACTACAATATAGAAAACAGTACTTAAACCGTAAGCTAATAGACCACCTAGTAAATAAACATTTAAAGGATTTTGACCGGAACCAAGTTTTAGCAGCGTTTGAGCTAATGTATTTAGTCCAACCGTAACTAAGATTAGAAGGCTAAAAAAGAGATACGTTCGCATGAAAAAGCCTTATTATTGTTAATTATTTACAAATTAACCTTGTCTGAAATCTATGCAATTTTCTCAAACTAAACTTTATTGCACTTCCAGTATTTTGAATTTTTTATTTTTGAAAACTACTGGAAGATTAGAAGACTTTTCCACAGGAACTATCCAGTAACGGATAGAAAACTCTCCCTTTAATTTCTTCACATCCTCATCATTTAGATTATCGTACAGGCTGCTGAGTTTCTCTCTAAGCTCTCCTTGTAAAATGCTGGATTGGTTCGTGCGGTCTTCCTCCACACTGGTTGGCTCTTGTTGTGTTATGTCAAAGCCTAGCGCACGAAGACGTTCCACCCAGTTTTTAACATAAGTTCTGTCCCAAAGAATTGCCGCAGAATCTTTCCAGGTCACAAAAACAGGACGTTTTGAAAGGGAGCGAAAGTGTTCCCAATCTGGATTTACCAAGAATACGGCATTCACTGGGGTTTGTGTACTAGCCCAGTCTCCAAGTTGTCTCATTTCTCCATAGGGGGAATCAATGAAAGCCGCCTTAACATTTCTGGTGCTTTTAAAGCGACTAGAGAAGGCTCCTGCTCCGACTAAAAATACCCAAAGCGTAAGTAATAACCCAAGACGACGGTCGTTTCCTTGACAAAAAATGTAGTTCCATGCTGGCTGCCAAGCCATGGCAATCACACCAGCCAGCATAACGTACAACCCTAGAGAAGTCGGAGCTAAAGCTGTTGTCAATACGGCTACCAGGACACCGGCAATCAAAGCGGCTTCTAGGAAAGCTTTCCTTGTCTTACCCGCTTCAACTTTGAAAGCACATCCTGAGATAATTGCTATTCCTGCAAAGCAATACCACAAATCCGTTGCTCTTCCTGGATGCATGACGAGCATAGGAGGTGACTTGGCAACATAAGCAGCTATAAAAGCGTAAACTAACCACAGTAGACAGACTCCAGTCCAGATCAGACCATGCCTAAACAGCTTCTCGAACTTAGCCCTGTTCTGATATAGGAAAGCAACAAATAAAAAAAGCAGAATACCGAATTTAAGATAACTGAATGGATTCCAAGTTAGTGGATAAAGGTGATGAGGAAAACGTACCTGACTTGTCAAAAGCCACAACTTACTATCCCCAGCCTTCCGACCAAAAGCCGAGGCGGTGAGCAAGATATTTGGGGAAGCTAGGAGTAAGAATAAACCTAGAGAAATAAACCATCTCTTCCATTCTCTCCTGTATGCAGGATCGAGGAAAAATATACCACCAAAGTACGTCAGCGAATAGGTTGCATACATACTATTCAGGTTAAAAGCGATGGCTAGCCAAACCGCCCAAAGAATTGGACGGGATTTATAAAATGAGGCAATCCCTAATAATAAAAATGGAATTGTTAAGCCAGTTTGTTCAAAATAGTTTGTGAAGAAGTTTCCATGACCAACAATCGAATCGGGAGCCAGAGCAAATAGTGCCATGCCCCCAATAACAGCTAACCGGGAGTTAGAGACAAAGGTTTGTGCTAGGTAACCGGCGGCATAGATAACTAAAAATCTTTCCAATAAAAATAAGACTATCAGTAGAGGTTCTAGTGGAATAAAACGATTAGCAAAGGCAACTACTCGCCAGAGCATGGAAGAGTAGTAAGGTAAAGTTGCGCCAAAAGGATCGTTCTGATAAAGAGATAAATTGTTTAATAGATGAACTAGGGGTATTTGGATTGATTGATTGGTAGTATAAACCGCATATCCTGTCAATAGTAATGATGAAAACCATAGGATAACGGCATATAGAGCAAGGTTTACGTCAAATATAATTTCTTTTTTAAAAGTATTTGAATTATCCAGAATCAACTTTGAGTCATTTTCCATAGTTGTCTTCAACTCTTATCTCAAGACTAATCTGTTTATAAAAACTACTGAGGAGAATCAATATCCCAAAGTTCATGACCGGCAGGATAAGGAGTTTGGACTCGTTTTCCTAAGAGTTTTTCCCACCACCGGAAAGGATGAGGTAGAGTGGCAACTTGAATACTGGGACAACCAACTAACCATGCTCCTAGCATATCTGTATGGCGACTATCACCAATAACCACAACTTGTTTGGGTTTAAGCTGCATATGAGTTAAGGCTTTACGAAAAGCAAAAGGAAATGGTTTCCTTGCCGGATTAATGGCTGGAATATCTAGACGATGAGACCAATGTTTGACTCGATATCGACGTTTACCATTAGAGAGAATAAAAAATTTTAACCCCTGTAACTTTGCCTGTTTTATCCAAGCTTCAGCTCCAGGGGATAAGTAACGATCGTCTTCAGAAACAATCGTGTTATCTAGATCAAGTATTACACCTTTAATTCCAGATTTTTTTAGCCATTCAAGTTCTATAGAAGCCAATCTATAAGTTTCTTTTGGGAAGTTGAACACATTCATTCGGTAATTTTTTTTCATCTATATTAAAAGCCACTTAGAAAGTAGGTCATAAATAAACTATTTTGATGGATAAGTAGGCTGTTTTCTATAAAAATTCGATTAGCCATATCCACTGGCTTTAAAAACAAGAACCTGAAAACTATTTAATTAAACCTTGCTGTTTAAGCAGTAGAATCGCAAAAGTTGTGAGAACCCAGCTTATAACGGTAACTAAGGTGGGCAAGTCTTTTAATAAAACTTCCTCAGGTCGCTCAGTCCTACCTCCTTTTTCAATATTTGAATCGCTTCGACGAGAAATTTCAAGAGGGTCGCTGAGGAGCTGATAACGAAAAATGCCGTACACTACAAAGGGCAATGTCAGCATCATCCAGGGTGTTGATGCTCCACTAACCTGGGGACCAGAACTCCAAAGAGCGTAGGTGAGCACAGTCCCCGTGGTAACTGTACTCTCCATGCGCGTTAGTAATGGTAGGGAGTAGCGTTTGAGAACAGAACGAGTCTTGCTACCTCGAATTTCTGACAACCGCAGTTCGGCTTTGCGCTTCTCAACACCTAAAAATAGAGCAAGCATGCCAGTACAAAGCAAAAACCAGGGAGATAGAATAATTGCAGTTGCGGCTGCGCCTGCATAAGCTCGCAAAATAAATCCTGTTGCGATCGCGCCAACATCTAGAATAACTGTACGCTTTAGCCGCAGGTTATATGCAGTTTGCAATACGGCGTAGGCTATGATAGTTAATCCTAAGCTGGGCGATCGCAGGAAGCCTATAGCGATCGCACTACCCAATAGAACAACTGCCATTCCTATGGCAACTGGAATACTGATCAATCCTGCCGCAATTGGACGCTTGCACTTGACAGGATGTTGCCGGTCTGATTCTACGTCTGCGAGATCATTGAATAAGTAGAAACTACTAGAAGCACAGCAAAACAAGACAAACGCCAGCAAGCTACCCAGAAAAGACTGCAAGTTGATACTAAAAGCAAATAAGGGTGCTGCAAAGACAATTAGATTTTTTGTCCACTGGCGAGGTCTTAGAGCAAGTAGATATGCTGCTTTACTTTTGCTGGACGTTAGGTGAAGTGAGGCGCGTTCGGGAGGCGGAGTGTGTTGAGAAGCCATAGGTTTCTTGCCCTAAGCGAATAAAGGTAAAAACGAGCCAACCTCTACAGCAGTGTGTAGGAACAGCAACAGCACCAGTTCCTACGAAGTAGCGTTCTAATATACAGCCTCCGAATCCGGCAAATAGGGTATTTCAGTACACTGTTTTTTAAAAAGATGAAACAGCTTGTTTGAGTTAATACTTTTTAAAGCTTCACTCGTTACCCAGCCAATATAGCTAGGTCTAAGGTTACATGGCAAGAGGAAAAGATTTGTATATTTGGCGTCTTGATAGAAGATATAAGATGCCCAGAAGATGGACTAGGTAGGCTAGTAGTCCTGAGTGGTGGTACTCTCTAATATCTCAGAGTGGAGAATAAAAAAGTTGGCTTGTTTCCACAACAATTTCAGCCTTTTTGCTGCTGATAGCGCTGCTTAAATTCGCGTTGCTGTTTTTGGTGATCCACAATCGGGGCGGGATAATTAAGAGCCTCCCGCTCAATGGGCAGTATGTCACCACTAATTAGAAACTCTGTATCAACAGAGCGCAGTTCGGGTAGCCATTCTCGGATGTATTCACCTTCTGGGTCGAATTTCTTAGCTTGAGTAGCTGGGTTGAAAATCCGCACTGGCTTGGGGTCCATGCCACTGGAAGCACTCCACTGCCAGCCGCCGTTATTGGCAGAAAGGTCAGCATCATACAGCTTTTGCATGAAGTACTTTTCCCCTAATTGAGGATTAATCAACAGGTCTTTTGTAAGGAAATTGGCAACAATCATGCGGCAACGGTTGTGCATCCAGCCAATTTCATTCATCTGCCGCATCGCAGCATCAACGATGGGATAGCCGGTTCTACCTTCACACCAAGCCTGGAAATAGTCTTTGTTGTTGTCGTAGGGGAAGTTTTTCAGCGTTTCCCGGAACGCGCCCTCTGCTAATGCTGGGAAGTTATACATCGCATGTTGATAGAACTCCCGCCATGCGAGTTCCTGTTGCCATACTCGGATGCTGGCTTCTGCCTCCTCACTGCGACTGTTTTCTAGGGCAGCTAGGGTGGCACCCCAAACAGTACGAATGCCAATGACACCAAATTTTAAAGCAGCACTGAGCTGGGAGGTGCCGTGAACCCCTGGGAAATTACGCTGGTGTTGGTAGTCATAGATGGTGCTATCACAAAATTCCTCTAGTTTTTCCTGAGCTGCCGCTTCCCCTGGTGCAGTAACTAGTTGATTATCCCAGACAAATCCTAAATCCTGAGCTGTAGGCAGTTCACCCGCCCCGGCTTGTTTTGCTGTCTCCTGTTCTTCTTGAGTCAGTCCTTGGGCATTTTTGAGTTCTTCTGCTGGGTTAGCCTTGGGTTTACCGCTCCAGTTTTTCCAGAAGGGGGTGTAAACCGTGTAAGGCTGACCAGAACCTGTGCGAATTTCATCCGGTGCCTGTAATAGCTGATCCCAGTTGTTATGTACCTCAATGCCCTTTTCTTTCAGGGCTTCCATGACAGCGCGATCGCGTTCTTTGGAGTAAGGCTCGACATCCCAATTCCAAAAGACTGCCCTAGCGTTAAGCGCGGCGGCGAGGGCTGGTATGGCTTGAGTAGGATTGGCATGAAGAATCAATAACTGGCTACCCGCCTTACTATATCGCTCTTTGAGTGACTGCAAACTGCCAATCATGTAAGTCACTCTTGCCGGTGCCACGTCGTCCCGTTCCAAAATGTTGGGGTCGAGGCAGAAGACTCCTACCACTTTCTGGCTTTTTGCCCTTGCGGCGGCAAGTCCAATATTATCTGAGATGCGTAAATCTCGGCGATGCCAGAACAGAATCAGGTCAGACATTCAATCAATACTGGGTATAATTGGCTTCTTCTGTCAGCTATTTGAGGAAGGGACGTGCCAGGAAAAAGCTAGAAATGGATTTAGCATCTACTGGTTCACCCGCCAGGATGGCTTCTTCTAACTCTTGGGGAGTCATTAAAACGGTTTCCATATCTTCATCAGCATCTTGACTAGGCGGTTCCGCTAGCTTTTCCAAATCCTGAGCAAGAAAGGCGTAGATAAATTCATCCGAATAACCAGGAGCGAGGGCAAATTCACCTAATTTCTGCCATTTATGGGCGCGGTAGCCGGTTTCTTCTTCAATTTCTCGCTTAATTGTCTCAGCTGGGTCTTCATGAACTTCCAAAGTACCAGCCGGAAATTCTAAAAGACGCCCTTGGATGGCAAAGCGATATTGTCGTAAAAGCACCAGTTTGCCTTCTGGGGTCACAGGTACGGCAAGGGCACCACCTGGGTGACGAATGCATTCCCAGTCTCCCTCTGACTTATTGGGCAGACGGAGGGAGTTGACCTCAAAATTAAATTTGCGACCCTGGTAGAACAGACGTTGTTTCAGCAGTTGTGGGGGTTCTTGACCTGACGCCATAAGCAGTTAGAAGCTTGAAAGTTAGAAGGTTGGAAGGTTCAAAGGGTGAAAAGCTGATGGATGAACCTTTACAATCTGCGGACTCCGGAACAGTCTAACGTTTGAACGAGTTGTGCGATCGCTTTTCCGGAAATTGGTTCAATCCAGTTTGGGGCAATTTCCGCTAATGGTACCAAAACAAAAGCCCTTTCTCTCATGCGGGGATGGGGAAGCTGGAGATTCGGGATGTTCAGGATTAAATCATCAAATAGTAATAAATCCAGGTCAAGGGTTCTTGGTCCATTGCGTCCTTGGCGGACGCGACCAAACTTGGCTTCAGTTTTAAGTAAAGTTTCTAAAAGTTCCTGTGGCATTAGCTCAACGTCCAGTAAGGCACAGCCATTCAGATAATCAGGTTGAGGCGGTCCCACCGGCTGGGTTTGGTACCAGCTGGAGGAGGCTTGCAGTGTAATGCCAGGAGTTTGAGCGAGAATTTTTAGGGCGTCTGTAAGAATACTGAAGGAGTCGCCCAGGTTACTGCCAAGAGCGATGGCGCAACGCGCCCGCTTCGCTAACGCAGTTCTTCGCTCACGCTTCGCCCCAGGGCATGGTACAGATTGCAGGTTAGCAGGAGGCTGACAATTCATGGAAACTGACGCAACGCAGGATTAGCCGAAAATTGCCTGACGATTACAGGCTAGATGCCATTATTCTCCTATATTCGGCTAGGCGGTCAAAGTTGCGTGAGTGCCAAGAAATGCGCCGCCACCCCTGGCATCTGAAAAACTCGTTGGGTTTAATTTCCTAGATGCTCAGGAGTCAAAGGCTTGGTTGTTTAGGGGTCTTAACTTTTTGTCCCCAAAACTTGCTCTTTGAGGGTTTTAACTTCCTCAGATAGTTCTTGGCGGCTGGAAGCGCTGAGTAAATAGCGGTAAACGAACCAAGTCGTGTAGACTAAGCCAATTAACTCCAAAGTCGGCGCTACCAAGGGAATATCATTGATAGCATCCAGGAGAGCTAATGTCAGTTTGACCGTGACAAAAACTGCCAGAATCAGACCAAGGCTTCCTAGAGGTCCCTTATTTTCTGCAAAAAAGCGGGTAACGTAGCTTGGCAAAGCCTCTATAAATGCAGCTATCCGTTCCCCGTACTGCTGCCATTGAGTACTATAGGATTCCGTGGATGAGCTTTGGGGCAGTAAGAGTTTAGTTTCTCCATTATTAACCTCTACTACTTCCGCCTTTTCAGCTTCATCCATGTAGTTGGAAGAGTCAGAGCTTACAGTTTCAGGATTCATAGCGTTTCTTAGGAAGGACAACGTCAACAACTCTACCGGCAAGGGGACGCAGCTTGCATTTACCTTCGGTATCAAATCGTAGAAAACGAAGATACATCAATTGTACTGGAGATGATCAACACTCAAGCAGTGTCTCTGTTCCTCAGTTTCAATTCAGATAGTTGAAAACGCCATACTTCTAGAGACCTATTTTCCGACGTG